>NZ_JBIUTD010000025.1:0-53775 GCF_044741705.1 Kitasatospora sp. NPDC088134
TGATCAATATCGCGGACACGGACCCGGTCGCCACGAGATCCTGGAATCGAGTCCGTGCCGCAGCGATCAAATCCGGACAGTTGGGGGGAATCCCCGATCGAACGCCCTCTGAGAGCCGATGTGAGAACAGGACCCGGGACCCGGGCGCTCAGAGCTCGGTCAGCGGCACCGCCGGATCGGCCAGCCGCTCCGGGTCCACCGGCCGCCCGGCCCGGACCAGCGCGCGGATCGGGTCGGTGACGTCCCAGACGTTGACGTTCATGCCGGCCAGCACCCGGCCGCCGGCCAGCCAGAACGCGATGAACTCCCGCCCGGCGACGTCGCCGCGGAACACCACCCGGTCGTAGCCGCCGGGCTCGGCGTAGCCGGTGGACTCCATGCCCAGGTCGTACTGGTCAGTCGAGTGGACACCCCGGTACATCGCCTGACGTGCGGGGATTCCCGAGCGACCGGAGACTGTGGCCATGGCCGAGGCCGTCCAAGAAGAAGTCGATCTCTACCTGCGGAAGTCCAAGAAGGTCCGCGCGGAGGACCCGCGCGACCTGCTGTCGGTGCAGACACAGGAGGAGTTGGGCCGGGCCTGGGCCGACAAGCACGGCAAGAGGGTCCGCAAGGTCTGGGTGGACAACCTGTCGGCGTGGTCAGACGTGAAGCGGCCCGAGTTCGACAGAGCCGTGTCGGACGTACTGGCCGGTGAGGTCCCGATCCTGTGGTGCGCGTTCCTGGACCGCTTCACCCGCAAGGGCGCGGATGAGATCGTGCCCATCCTGGGCAAGGCCCGCGTGATCTTCGACTACGAGGGCCTGGACAGCTCGATCGAGCGGGACCGCCGGTGGATCATCGACCGGGCCGAGCAGGCCCGGGAGTTCTCTCAGCGCCTCAGCTTCAACCTGCGCTCCACCAAGGCCACCCAGCGCAAGGCGGGCAAGTGGCTGGGCAAGGTGCCGTACGGCTTCGACCTGGACGGCCCCGACACGCGGAAGCTGGTCAACAGCGCCGACACCTGGCGGTACGTGCTGCACGTCTTCGAGAGCCTGGCGCTCGGCGTGCCCGCCCGGATGCTGGTCCGCGCCCTCAACTCAGGCCCCCGGCCGATCCCTTCGCCGGGCGGCGGGGAGTGGCAGGCGTCCACCATCTCCAAGATGGTGTGGCACCCCGTCTACGAGGGGTGGCAAGTGATGGTCGCCCAAGGAGCCACCACCGGTGAGGACGCGGTGTTCCGCCACCCGGAGACGGGGGAGCGCGTCAGTGTGCTCGCCCCCGGCGCGGAGCCGGTCCCGCCCGACATCGTGCGCAAGGCCCGTGCCGCGATGCGTGGCCACATGCGCTACGAGACGCAGCCGAGCAGCCAGAAGTACCACCTGCTGACCGATCTCGCGCGTTGCGCTGGGTGCCGTGGCGCGGCCTCCGGTGGCAGGAGCCACGTGTGTGCCCGCCATGCTGCCGGGAAGTCCTGCCCGGCCCCGGTGAGCGTGAAGCGGACAACCCTGGAGCAGTACGTCACCCTTGCGTGGTTCTCCCGGGTCAACTCCGGGGACGCGGAGGACGAACTCCTGTGGATCGCGGCGGACCGCTACGCGGGCCTACAGGACCCGGCGGGGGCCGAGGCGCTGGCGGAGGCCCTGGCCGCCGAGAAGGTCGCCCGAGCGCGCGTGCAGCGCATTGCCGAGCATCAGGCGGCTGGCATGTACGACCCGCCATTCGATGTCCACCTGCCCCGCCTCCAGGCCGAGGCCCGCGCGGCACTCCAGATGGCCACCGAGCAGGTGGCGGCGTGCTCATCCAACAGGTTGGACATCGGATGGCTGTTGGACCATGAGCAGACCGAGGAGGCATGGGAGGCGGCGGACCTACCGCTGCGGCGGGATCTGCTGCGCCTGGCCATCCGACGGGTGGTGGTGGCCAAGGGCGTGCGAGGTCAGAACGGCCTCAGTCCGGACCGGGTGGAGATCCACTGGCTTGACCAGCCGGACCCGTGGATAGCGGCACCGGGACAACTCGCTGCCTGATGCAGTGCCTCTGGCCCCGTCGTGTGCTGCTCGGCGGGGCCTCGCCGCGCCTGCGCGCTGCTGCGGCATCGTCCGGGGAAGGTAAAAAACACACCCCCGAGCCAAACTCCCTTTACATGTAAAGAGAGTTACCAGAGGGGGGACGTTTTTCGCCCCGCTAGCTTGTTACCCGCCGCAGCTATACACAGGTAGAAGCAAGGGCCTGACGGCTCGCCAGCTTCGCGCGTCACGGCACCGGCGCAGTTCTGATCGCGGCCTTCGCCGGTCGAGCGGGCACCGTGCCGGGTGCTGCTCCCGGCGGAGGCCGTTTCTTCGTATCAGCCTGTCGTGGCCTTCCAGTTCCCTCCCGCTGTGATTCTTCCGGCAGGAGGGAGGCGCGCCGCCGAGCGGTCTCCCCGGGTTCTCTCTCCTGCCCGTGGTCGAGCGTTCCTCGGCGGTGCGCCCCTCTCGTTCCCGACCGGCCGACAGGCCGCTTTCCCCTCCGGCGGGCTTGCCGGTCTCTCTCATTTCCCGTTCGGCCTGCACGGGTGCAGGCGTGATCTCTGGAGTCCTCTGTGTTCGATTCGGTTCGCATGCGCGATCGGCGCAAGCGCTTGGGGCTGACGCTTGCTCAGCTCGCGGTGCCGCTCGGTGTCCACGAGACGACCGTGGGCCGCTGGGAGGGCGGTGCGGTGGAGCCGTCGGTGTCGCGGGTGGTGGCGTTGGCCGCCGCGCTGCGGGTGCCGTTCGAGGCGTTGCTCAAGCCTGTTCCCGCGCCCGTGCGACGGGTGTACTCCGCTGCCGAGGCCGTGCGCCGTCGGCAGCTCGGTGCCGACCGCGAGCAGGTCGGAAGGGCTTCCCGGCCGTTCCCGTACGCGGGTACCACTGCGGTTTGCGGGGTGGCGGCATGAGTGCCGTCGCGCGGGCCGTGGAGGCCGCTTCCGCCGCACAGCCCACCCCGCCGGTCGGACGCCTGGCCAAGGCAGCCTCCGAGCCTGTGGAGGCTGCCCAGGGGCCCTCCGGGGACTCGTCCGATGCTTCTGCCGACCGGCCCGGGGTGACGCCCACCGAGCTGGAGAACTGGCAACTTCGTGCGGCGCTGGCCCACGGCATCCCGGCCGACCACGCGCAGCGTCTCACCGGCGGCTCGCCGGCCGAGGTGATGGCCGACGCGGAGAGCTTCGCCCGAACCATCCGGGACGCCAGGGGGCCGGTTCTGCGAACCCGTCCGACGCCGGTTATGGGCGGAGGGGCGGGCCTGCCCGTCGGCGAGTTCAGTGCGGCCCGGTTCGCCGCCGCCATCCTCAAGCGCCGGTACGGCGCGTGAATCCCTCCTCCCAACACCCCTACTCAGAAAGGCCATTGAATGGCTAACACGTTCGGTGCCGAAAGCCCCGTCGCGGCGGTGGGCGTCGCGCTGCTCAAGCAACTCGGCGTCCTCGCCCCGCTGGTCTACCGCGACGCGGAGAAGGATTTCGGGGGCCGCTCCGGCACCACGGTCTCCATCCCCGTGCCGCACGCGATCCCGGCCGCCGACTTCGACGGTGTGAACAAGTTCTCCGCCGCCGGTGAGGACCTGGTGGAACTCAAGATCACCGCTTCGCCGTACAGCGCGGTGCCGATCACCGACGAGGAGAACACGTTCACGCTGATGAACTACGCGACTCAGGTTCTCGCCCCGCAGGTTGACGGTGTGGCGCGGGCGCTGGAGGCGGTGGTGGCGAAGCCGATGAACGCTCTCATCGCTGCGGTGAAGGACACCGACACCGCGCAGGTCATCGACCCCGCACGAGCGTTGGACTTCGTGGCCGATGCCTCGGTGATGCTGGATCAGCGGGACGTTCCGGACGAAGGTCGGTACCTGGTGATCGCACCGGAGATCAAGGCGTTCTTTCTCAAGGACGAGGGGCTGCGGCAGGCCGACAAGGCCGGTGGCACCGACGGACTGCGCCGAGGCCAGATCGCGGACGTGCACGGCTTCAAGGTCATCGCGTCCAATCAGATCAAGGGCGGCGCGGTGGCGTTCGTCCGGGAGGCGTTCGCGCTGGCGGTCCGGGCACCCCGGGCGATGGAGGGCGCGGCCTGGTCGCAGGCCGAGGTGCAGGACGGCTACGCGCTGACGGTGACAAGGGACTTCGACCTGTCCAGCCATTCGGATGTGTCGCTGGTGAAGTCGTTCGGTGGCGCGAAGTTGGTGGATGCCAGCCGAGCCGTTGCCTTCAAGTTGAAGGCTTTCTGACGCATCGCCGGGCACCTGAGCAGCGCCCGGTCAACCGATGAACGACTCAGCGCCTTCCGGGGGTGGGGGGTACCTCCCTCCGCGAAGGCTTCCGCTGCACCACGTCAAAGCGAGGAAAACCATGCGTGCGCCCACCGGTTCCACTTCCCAAGTGAGTAGCGAGGTACCACATTGAGTAGCCGTCAGTTGGCTTCGGCGGACCTGCTCACCGCCTGGTCGGAGGCGTTCGACCTGACTCCCGAGGCGTTGCACGCCGTCGGGCTGGCAGGCGAACACCTGGACGCCGCAGAGGCGCTGGACATGCAGGTGGAGCGGGACGGCCTGATGGTGCCCGGCGACCGGGGCGGAATGAAGCTGCACCCGGCCGTTGCCGAGGCCCGCCACCAGCGCTCCGCCGCTGTCGCGGTGCTGCGCGCGATGGTGCCTCCGCCACCCGATGAGGCCGAGGCCGAGCGGCTGTCCAAGTCCTCGCAGGCCCAGCGCGCCGCCCGTGCGCGTTGGAGCCGGGGGTGATCCGGCGGGCCAGTCGGCGGGCCCTGTCGGTGTCACGGGACCCGGCCGTGGATGTCGAGCGCGCGGCCGAGATCCACGAGGACTGCGCGCTGTACAACCGGCTGCGGGGCCGCGATGACGAGCCGGTGAGATGCCCCTGCGGATGTCTGGCTGTCGATCAGTCGGCTTCCGCCGGCAGTGAGCGCGGCGGTCCGTCATCTTCCGGTTACTGAGTGACAGATCGGCCTGCCCGCAGCATGCTTGGTGCCCTGACTGATCCGAGGGGAGAAGTACATGGCGCGGCGCTTGCGCGTGATCGGCAGCACCTCCGGGGTGGGGGACTGTCCGACGCTGTACGAGGACGTGGACAGCGGCGAGGTGTTGGTGCAGGGTGACGCGGTGACGGACCCGCAGGACGTGGCACAGCTCAAGCACATCAAGGACGGCGAGGCGTTCGTGGTGGTGCCCCGCGAACTGCTGGTGAACTTCGCGCCGAGAGAGGCCGTTCACGTGCCCGAGTTCGTGCCGCAGCAGAAGATCACCGAGTTCATCAACGACGGTTTCGAGCACACCGCTTGGCGGCTGGAGACCCGGACCGGATACCTGTCCGACAAGCAGATGCCGTCGTACGCGGAGTTCCTGGCTACCGGCGACACCGCCGGGGAGGTCGGGCACCCGTGGTTCGACAACGTGCGCCGCATGGTCGGCAAGGGCAAGCGGTTCGAGCGGGTGCGCCTGGTGGACAACCCGCCGACCGAGGGCCAGCGCTACCTCCTGGCATGCGCGCGGACGAACGTCGCGGCGGGTGAGGACATCCGCTGCATGTGGCGGTCGGACGCCGAAGCGGCTGGCCTCGCCGGGCTGTCGGACTTCTGGCTGTTCGACTCCCGGACCGTGGCGCGGTTCCACTTCGAGGGCGAGCGCACGGTGGGCATGGAGCTGATCACGGACCCGCTGGAGGTGCTGCGGGCCTGCCAGGCGCGGGACGCCGCGTGGCACCACGCCAAGCCGTACGCCGAGTTCCTGACTGAGGTACCGTCCGCCATGTGAGCACGGACTTTCAGCAGGCCAGGGCGGCGCTCGGGGCCCGTATGCGGGAGCTTCGGGAGTCGTGCGCGCAACCCAACGGCCGCAAGCTGTCCGGCCGGGCGCTCGCCGCCCGGCTGGGCTGGCCACAGTCGAAGGTCAGCAAGCTGGAGAACGGCCGCCAGTTGCCCACCATGGCGGACGTGCGGGCCTGGGCGGAGGCGGTGGGACGCCCGGAGGCCGTGGCCGAACTGACCGGCCGCCTGCGGACCGTGGAGACGCAGTACCGGTCGTACCGGCGGCAACTCGCCGGAGGTGCCGTTCCGGTGCAGGAGGCGCACGCCGCGCAGGGCGCGCGGACGCGGGTGCGCCGGTCGTTCGACCTGACGTTGGTCCCGGGCCTGTTGCAGACGGCCGGGTACGCCTGGGCGGTGCTGGAGCGGTTCCGGACGATCCACCCGTCCATCCGGGACGTGGGCGCTGCCGTGGACAAGCGGATGGAGCGGCAGAGCGTCCTCCGGGAACGTGACCGGTCCTTCCACTTCCTGCTCTGGGAAGGCGCGTTGGTGTCGCGGCTGGCATCCGACGCCGTGATGCTCGATCAGCTCGAATGCCTGGTGCAGTGGCTCGTGCAGCCCCATGTGCGTCTCGGGATCGTCCCGTTCGACGCGGCGTTGGAGGTGCCCGCCATGGTCGGGTTCAGCATCCACGACGACACCTTGGTGATCACGGAGTCCTACCACGCCGAGATGTGGTTGGACGATCCGGCGGACGTGGCGATCCACCGCCGGGCGTGGGACGCGCTGGAGGCATCCGCGCTGTACGGGGCGGACGCCCATCGGGTGATCGTCCGGGCTGCTCTGCGCTTCCGCGAGAATCATTGAGAATCACTCGGCTTCCGGGCAACTGGCCGGTTCTAGCTTCCTACTGACGGGATTTCACCGCAGGTAGGGAGCGTGAGCAGGATGCCGACCCAGCAGCGCCCGCGAGGCCGCGCGACGAGGGCCGAGATGGCCAGGATCTTGGCCGACTACACGTCCGCCAGGGCGACCCGGGAGGCCACCCGCTACCCCCTGCCCGCCGGCTGCCCGTGCGCGTACCCGCCCTGCGTGGCACAGCGCAAGTGGCTGGACGAACGCTTCGGGGGCGAGTGACGGTGTTCGAACTCGAAGACCCCGCCCCCGAGTCGGAGCCGGACGGCGCCACTGACGGCACGTCGGCGGAGCCCGAGGACTCGCCCACCATGGCGCGGTTGCGCCCCGAGGTGCGCCGGATCAACGGGCGGTCGGAGTGGTTGTGACCGCGATAGCGCGCAACGAGCCCCCGCGCCGCCGACGCTGCGACGTGCGACGGCCCCCGACCCGGAGAAACCCCGTGGGCCAACTCGACTACCGCCGCCCCGAGGCCGAGCAGGGACCGCCCTGGGCCACCCCCACCAGCACGGAGGAGAGCAGCGTGCCGCACGACCCCGACCGATCGCAGGTCGGCTTGTTCGACAGCGAGGGCGACGGACACCCGCCCCCGGAGCACTTCATGCCGAAGCACACCGTGTGCACCCCCGTCGTCCCGCAGCACCAGGACGGCAGCCTGTTGCCCGACGCCTCGGAGGTGGAAGAGTGAGCGAGACGACCATCAAGCGGTTCCGCAACTACACCGTGGGCCACGACCAGTCGAAGCCCACCAGCGCCGTGGCGGGATGTGACTGGAGGTCCGAGGACGGCACGAGGGCGTGCGACTGGGTGAGCGGCTACCCGGCCGACGTTCCGGAACTGAACCTCCGAATCGGGCGGCACTGCGCTGCCACGGGGCACCAGGACTTCCGGCAGACGGTCTCCCATGCCGTCAGCGTCACCCCCGGCAAGTGGGTGGGTGAGCTGTGAGGGGCCGCTACAGCAAGGGCGCGGGGCAGTCCAACCACCCGCACGAAGCGACCTACGCCACGACGCCGCAGCCCACCGCCGGAGAACTGCGCGACCGGGCCGCCGGGCACGCGCACGACGCCGGGCAGCCCGGTGCCGACACCCACGCCCTGATCGGCGACGCCAACCGGGCCAATACGCAGGCGGCGCACCGGGAGCGGACCGACACGACGAGCCGTACGGACCCGCACGGCGTCCGGGATGCCTCGGACGTGCTCCGCAACCGCTAGCGCCCCCTGGCGGTCCGCCAAGCGCCCCGCCAGCGTCGGGGAAGGGTCATCCCGGGGCAGCGCTGGCGGGGGCCCGACCCGGCCCCGTGCCGTAGACCTGCGTCCGGCACGGGGCCGGACACCACCCGCGAGGAGCGATGGACGCACGCGAGCGCCTGCGGGCGGAGTTGGCCGGGCTGGACCCGGAGGAGTTCGAGCGCCGGGCGGCGCTGCTCCGGTCCGGGGACGCCGGGCTGACGGAGGCGGACGGCATGCACCTGCTGTACGTGATCGCGGCCCTCCGGCGGGAGCTGGGCCACCCGGAGCCGAGGGCCCACGCGGCGGCGTACTGGGCCGGTGTCGGACTGCTCGCCGCCCTGGTGGCCCTGCTGCTGCTCGGCCCGTCCCTCCCGGCGCGCTGACGGGGGCCTGCCTGGATCAGACCTCGGTCAGTGGCACGTCGAGGTCCACCAGCCGCTCGGCATCCACCGGACGACCGGAACGGACCAGTTCCCGGATCGGGTCGGTGACGTCCCAGACGTTCATGTTCATCCCGGCCAGTACCCGGCCGCCCTTCAACCAGAACGCCACGAACTCGTTGGCCTCCACGTCGCCCCGGAACACCACCCGGTCGTAGTCGCCGGGCTCCACGTAGCCCGTGTACTCCATGCTCAGCTTGTCCCGGGAGGGCACGTCCTCGTTAGGATACCGGGGTGTCCACTCGGCATCGGTGAAGAAGTACGGGACGCGGTCGTACACGGCGTCCTTGCCGAGCATCGCGGCCGCCGCCACGGCCGGCTGGTGCAGCGCGTTCGCCCAGTGCTCGACCCGGATCGGCTTGCCGAACAGCGGATGGAAAGCGTTTGCCACATCGCCCGCCGCGTACACGTCGGGGTGCGAGGTGGCCAGGTGCTGGTCGGTGCGGACGCCGTTGTCGACGGTCAGCCCGGCCCGCTCGGCGAGCGCCGTGTTCGGACTGATCCCGACGCCGACCAGCAGCACGTCCGCGGGCACCGTGGCGCCGTCGCCCAGCCGGACCCCGTCCGCCCGCAGCTCCTCGACCCGGACGCCCAGGCGCAGGTCGACGCCGTGCGCGCGGTGCAGGTCGGCGAAGACCCGGGCCGCCTCCGGGCCGAGGACGCGCAGCAGCGGCAGCTCGGCGGCCTCCAGCACCGTCACCTCCGCCCCGGCGGTGCGGGCCGCGGCCGCCGCCTCCAGGCCGATCCAGCCCGCGCCGACGATCACCACCCGGGCGCCGGGGCGGAACGCCGCCCGCAGCCCGTCGCTGTCGCCGATCCGGCGCAGGGTCCGCACGAAGTCGCCGTCCCCGCCCGGCACCGGCAGCCGCCGGGGCGAGGAACCCGTGGTCAGCAGCAGCTTGGAGAACGGGAGCCGGTCGCCGTCGGCGAGGGTGACGGTGTGCCCGACCGGGTCGATCGCGGTGGCCGCCGTGCCGGACCGCAGGGCGACCTCGTGCTGCTCGTACCAGTCCGCCGGGTGGACGAACAGCTTCTCCCGCTCCTCCGTCCCCAGCAGGTACCCCTTGGAGAGCGGCGGCCGCTCGTACGGCCGCTCCGCCTCGTCGCCGACCAGGGTGACCGGCCCCCGGTAGCCCTCCGTCCGCAGTGCCTCCGCCGCCTTCGCCCCGGCCAGGCCCGCTCCCACGATCACGATCCCGCTGTCCATGCCCGCTCTCCTTCCGGCATCCGCGTCACTCCGTGCACCTCCCGACGATGGCACCGGCACCCCTCCGAACGGGGGACCCCGCGCCGGTCGCCGCCCGGGTCCGGCCGGGATTCGCCCGCGAGGCGGACCACGTTCCGGGCGGGTCGCCGCCCTAGGCTGGGACGGGCCCGGACCTTCCCGGCCGGGGGAGCGGCGAAGGGAGCCCGCAGGATGCTGGAGCGAACGGCCACGGTGCGTTGCGTGCCCGCGGTGCCGTGCTGGGTCGGCCTGACGACCCGTGACCTGGCGGTCGCGCAGGACTTCTACGGGCCGCTGCTGGGCTGGGAGTTCCGGCCGGGGCCGGACCGCTGGGGCCGGTACGCGCGCGCGGTGGTGGACGGCGTCGAGATCGCCGGGCTGGGCGAGCCGGACGCCGGCTGGGAGCGCCCCGTCGCCTGGACCACCTACTTCGGCATCGAGAGCGCCGACCGGGCCGCCGACGGCGTCCGGGAGCGCGGCGGCACCCTCGCCGTCGGCCCGCTGGCCTTCGACGCGGGCCGGATCGCGCTCGCCGCCGACCCGTTCGGCGCCACCTTCGGCATCTGGGAGGGCGAGGTCGGCGCGGAGACCTGGATGTCCGAGCCCGGCGCGCCGGTGTGGATCGAGTTGCGCACCGCCGACCCGTTCGCCGCCGCGCTGTTCTACGGCGAGGTGTTCCGCTGGGACGGCCGCGACCCCCGGCACTTCGAGGTCCGCTACGAGCACGAGCGGGTGGTGCTGCGCTCCGAGGGCCGCAGCGTCGCCGGGCTGCGCACCGCCAAGGACCTCGCGCCGCACTGGGAGGTGTTCTTCTCGGTGGCCGACGCCGACGCGGCCGCCCGGCGGGCCGCCGCGCTCGGCGGCCGGGTGCTGGACGGCGTGGTCGAGTCCCCGTACGGGCGGGTGGCCCGGCTGGAGGACGCCGAGGGCGGGCACTTCTCGATCCTCGGCCCGAGTTCCTGACTGCCGGTCAACTTGCTTGTTGGGCAAGGGTTTCAGGCGTCGTAGGGGGTGCCGCCGAAGGTTGGGGCGGCGGCCCGGGCGGGCGCGAACAGCCGGTGCATGGCCTCGGGCAGCTCCGCGCAGTGGCGGATCGGGCGGTGGAACTCGAAGCGGGCGTCCAGCGCGGTGCCGGGGTCGGCGCCGAGCAGGCGCAGCCGCAGGCCGCGCCGGTCCAGGGCGACCGGGCGGACCTCGCGCAGCCGGTCGGTGGCGGCGTTCCAGCCGGGCGGGCCGGCCGGGCGGTCCAGCGCCTGCGCGCCGAGCACCAGCAGCTGGTCGGCGTGCGCCTCGGCGAGGTGCTGGAGCAGCCCGGCCTCCTCGCCGGCCACCGGGTCGGACGCGGCGGCGGCCACCTCGTCCGGGGCGACGCAGCACTCGGAGCCCCACAGGTCCTCCAGCGCCAGGTGGTCGAGGTCGAGGCGGAGCAGCACGCCCTCGCCGTGCGCCGGGCCGCGCCCATGGGCGAACAGCCCGGCCGGGTCCTCGCCGGGGGAGCGGGAGAGCAGCCCCTGGGCCTGCAGGCGGCCGCGGATGCGGTGCGGCATCGCCACGGGCGCCACGTCCACGCAGTCGAGCTCGGCGGTGAGCGGGCCGCGGGCCAGCGCGGTGATCCGGTGCAGCGCCGACTCCCGGCCGACCAGGACCGCCACCGAGCCGTCCGGCCGCAGCGCGCAGGCCACCTGCGGGGGCAGGCCGGGGCGGGCGGTGAGGTCGGCGCCGCGGACGTCCAGGACGGCCGAGGAGGCGAACTCCAGCAGGGTGCGGGCGCGTTCGGCGGCGGTCGGGGCGGGCGAGCGGCGGGCGGGCTGGGGCAGCACGGACAGCCTCCTTCGGAATTAGGTAAGGCTAACCTAATCTCGAAGGAGGCCCGTCGTCCAGCGGGCGCGGCGGGTCCCGGTCAGCCGTCCGTCGCGGCCGCCGGGGCGCCCAGCATGCGCAGCACCAACTGCCCGTAGCGGCGGCCCAGTTCCTCCGGCGACTCGCTGCTGCGGTCGGTGTACCAGCGCGACACGTCGATGCCCAGCGAGGTGACGGCGCGGGCCGCGGTGCGCCGGTCGGGTACCTGGAAGACGCCCACCGCGACGCCCGCGGAGATGATCCGCAGCACCGTCTCCTCGATCCTGATCCGCAGCTCGGCGACGGCCGCGAAGTCCTCCTCGGGCAGCGCGTGCAGCTCGTGGTTGACGATCCGGCCGACCGTGTGGCCGCGGGCGTGCCAGGCGGTGAAGGACTCCGCCAGGGCGCGCATCTGCTCCACCGGGTCGGTCGAGGCGTCCTCGGCCCGCTCCACCAGCTCCAGCGTGGCGCGGTGCCCGGTGCGGGAGATCTCGGCGAGCAGCGCGGCCTTCGACGGGTAGTGGATGTACAGCGCGGCGGGGCTCATGCCGGCGGCGGTGGCGATGTCCCGGGTGGTGGTGGCGTGGTAGCCGCGGCGGGCGAAGGAGTCCACGGCGGCCAGCAGCAGTCGCCGGGCGGCCTCGGTGCGCTCCCCGGGCCAGAGTGCGGCGGTCGCGGGGTCGGTCATGGGGCAATCCTCGCAGACGGTTCGGCGCGGCCCGGCGGGGTCGGTGCGGTGGCGGGCTGTTGACAGTGTCGCCCGTCCCCAAGATGCTGAGCAAGCGCTTAGTCACGGACGGGCGCCCAGGGTTCCCGCACAGCGAGAGGTACGGCGATGACAGTGTCGTTCAAGGGCCAGGTGGCCGTGGTCACCGGGGCGAGCCGCGGCATCGGGCTCGGCATCGCGCACGAGCTGGTCCGGCGCGGGGCCAAGGTCTGCATCACCGCCCGCACCAAGGAGACCCTGGACGAGGCGGTGCAGGCCCTCGGCGGCCCCGAGCACGCCCTCGCCGTCGCCGGGAAGTCCGACGACGCCGCGCACCAGGAGGAGACCGTCGCCACGGTGCTGGAGACCTTCGGCCGGCTCGACCTGCTGGTCAACAACACCGGCATCAACCCGGTCTACGGCCCGATCCTGGACACCGACCCGGCCGCCGCCGCCAAGATCCTCGCCGTCAACGTGCTCGCCCCGCTGGCCTGGACCCGCCGCGCGCACGCCGCCTGGATGGCCGAGCACGGCGGCGCCGTGGTCAACGTCGCCTCGATCGCCGGCCTCCGCGCCTCCAACGGCATCGGCATGTACGGCGTCTCCAAGGCCGCGCTGATCCGCCTCACCACCGAACTGGCCTCCGAACTCGGCCCGGACGTCCGGGTCAACGCGGTCGCCCCCGCCGTGGTCAAGACCAAGTTCGCCGAGGCGCTCTACGAGGGCCGCGAGGAGAAGGTCGCCCGCGCCTACCCGCTCGGCCGCCTCGGCCTGCCCGAGGACGTGGCCGGCGCGGTCGCCTTCCTGCTCTCCGCCGACGCCGGCTGGATCACCGGCCAGACCCTGGTGGTGGACGGCGGCGTCACCCTCGGCGGCGGGCTGTGACCGGCCGCCCGGCCGCCCCCTACGCGGGCCTGGGTGCCGTCGTCACCGGCGCCGGGCACGGCATCGGCGCGGCCCTCGCCCGGGCGCTGGCCGCCGCCGGGGCCCGGGTGGTGGTCAACGACCTGGACGCCGACGCGGCCCGCGCGGTCGCCGCCGAGCTCGGCGCGCACGCCGTCCCCGGCGACGCCGCGAGCGCCGAGGGCGTGGCCGCGCTGATCGGCGCCGCCCGCGACCACCTCGGCGCGATCGACCTGTACTGCGCCAACGCGGGCGTCGCCACCACCGGCGGCCCGGACGCCCCGCCCGCCGCCTGGGAACTCGCCTGGCAGGTCAACGTGCTCAGCCACGTCCGGGCCAGCGAACTCCTGCTCCCCGACTGGCTGGAGCGCGGCAGCGGCCGCTTCCTGGCCACCGTCTCCGCCGCCGGACTGCTCACCATGCTCGGCTCCGCCCCGTACGCCGTCACCAAGCACGGCGCGCTGGCCTACGCCGAGTGGCTGTCCGCGACCTACCGGCACCGCGGCGTGCGGGTGCACGCGCTCTGCCCGCAGGGCGTCCGGACCAGGATGCTCGACGGCACCGGCGAGCACGGGCAGGTGCTGCTCGCGCCCACCGCGATCGAACCCGCCGAGGTCGCCGAACGGGCCCTGCGCGGCATGGCGGCGGAGGAGTTCCTGATCCTGCCGCACCCCGAGGTCGCCGACTACTACGCGGCCCGCGCCACCACCCCCGACCGCTGGCTGCACGGCATGAACCGGCTCCAGCAGCAGATCGAGGCCCGGACGGCCGGACAGGAGACCCGATGAGAGCCTGGCAGATCGCCGAACTCGGCGCCCCGCTCGACGTGATGAAGCTCGTCGAGGGCGCCGACCGCCCCGTTCCCAGCGAGGGGCAGCTGCTGGTCAAGGTCCGGGCCGCGGCCGTCAACTTCCCCGACGCGCTGATGGCCGCCGGGCTCTACCAGGTCCGCCCGCCGCTGCCCTACACCCCCGGCGTGGAACTCTGCGGCGAGGTCGCCGAGGGCCCCCGGGCCGGCGAACGCCTCGTCGGCACCGCCGAGTTGCCCGCCGGGGCGTTCGCCGAGTACGCCCTGATGAACGCGGCGACCGCGCTGCCCGCCCCCGAACGGCTGGACGACGCCGAGGCCGCCGCGCTCCACATCGCCTACCAGACCGCCTGGTTCGCCCTGCACCGGCGGGCCGCCCTGGCCCCCGGCGAGACCCTGCTGGTGCACGCCGCGGCCGGCGGCGTCGGCAGCGCCGCCGTCCAACTCGGCAAGGCCGCCGGGGCGTTCGTCATCGCCGTGGTCGGCGGCCCCGAAAAGGCCGCCGTCGCCCGCGAGTTGGGCGCCGACCTGGTGATCGACCGGCGGGCCGAGGACTTCCCCGCCGCGGTCAGGGCCGCCACCGGCGGCCGCGGCGCCGACGTGGTCTTCGACCCGGTCGGCGGCTCCGCCTACACCGGCTCCACCAAGTGCGTCGCCTTCGAGGGCCGGATCGTCGTGGTCGGCTTCGCCTCCGGCGAGATCCCCGCCCCGCCGCTCGGCCACGCCCTGGTCAAGAACTACACCGTCCTGGGCCTGCACTGGGGCCTCTACGTCACCCGTGACCCCGCCCTGGTCCGCCACTGCCACGAAGCCCTCACCGCCCTCCCCGCCGTCCGCCCCCTGGTCTCCGAACGCCTCCCCCTACCCGCCGCCGCCGACGCCGTCCACCGCGTCGCCACCGGCACCACCACCGGCCGCCTGGTCGTCATCCCGTAGCGGGGCGTGCGAAAAAGGGGGCCGACCCGACCGGGCCGGCCCCCTTTTTGCACGCCGTCAGCGGTACTTCTTCAGTTCGCGGCGGGCCAGCGAGCGGCGGTGGACCTCGTCCGGGCCGTCGGCGAGGCGGAGGGTGCGGTTGCCGGCCCAGAGTTGGGCGAGGACGGTGTCCTGGCTGACGCCGGCGGCGCCGTGGGCCTGGACGGCCTTGTCGAGGATCCACTCGACGGTGGACGGGACGGCGATCTTGATGGCCTGGATCTCGGTGTGGGCGCCCCGGTTGCCGACGGTGTCCATCAGCCAGGCGGTCTTCAGCACCAGCAGGCGGGCCTGCTCGATCCGGACCCGGGCCTCGGCGATCCAGTCCTGCACCACGCCCTGGTCGGCGAGCGGACGGCCGAACGCGATCCGGGAGTTGACCCGGCGGCAGGTCAGTTCGAGGGCCCGTTCGGCGATGCCCAGGGCCCGCATGCAGTGGTGGATGCGGCCCGGCCCGAGCCGGGCCTGGGCGATGGCGAAACCGGTGCCCTCCGCGCCGATCAGGTGGTCGGCCGGGACCCGGACGTCCTCGAACAGGATCTCCGCGTGGCCGCCGTGGTCGGCGTCCTGGTAGCCGAACACCCGCATGCCGCGCAGCACGTGGACGCCCGGGGTGTCCCGGGGCACCAGGATCATCGACTGCTGGCGGTGCGCCTCGGCCGCCGGGTCGGTCTTGCCCATCACGATGAACACCTTGCAGTCCGGGTTCATCGCCCCGGTGATGTACCACTTGCGGCCGTTGACCACGTACTCGTCGCCGTCGCGCTCGATCCGGGTGGTGATGTTGGTGGCGTCCGAGGAGGCCACCTCCGGCTCGGTCATGGCGAACGCCGAACGGATCGTGCCGTCCAGCAGCGGGCGCAGCCAGCGCTCGCGCTGCCCGGCCGAGCCGAACTGCGCCAGCAGCTCCATGTTGCCGGTGTCGGGGGCCGCGCAGTTGAACGCCGCCGGGGCCAACAGCACCGAACGGCCGGTGAGTTCGGCCAGCGGCGCGTACTGCAGATTGGTCAGCCCGGCCCCCAGCTCACCGGGCAGGCTGTGTTTGTCCACAAAGAACAAGTTCCACAGGCCGCGGGCCTTCGCCGCCGCCCGCAGCTCGCCGACCACCGGCGGGACGGCCCACGGCTCGCGCTTCGGGTCCTCCAACTGCTCGGCCAGCACCGGCTCCGCCGGGTAGACGAACTCGTCCATGAACGCGCCGACCTCGCCGATCAGCTCGACCGTCCTGGCATCGGGTGCGAAATCCACGGCTCAACCTTCCTGGGAGGTGGGGGAGTCGAGCGAGGCCAGCCCGAACTCGACGAACAGCGGCACCAGTTCACCGACCCGGTCGAAGCCCGCGCCGACCGTGCCGCCCCGGGTGTAGCGGAAGTGGATGCCCTCCAGCACCACCGCCAGCTTGAACGAGGCGAAACCCACGTACCAGCCCAGGCCGGAGACGTCGCGGCCCGACGACTCGGCGTAGCGGCCGACCAGTTCGGCGGTGGACGGGAAGCCGGGGGCGAGCGCCGCGCCCGGCAGCACGCCGTCGAAGCGGCGGGCCAGTTCGGTGTACATCACCAGCAGGCCGAGGTCGGTGAGCGGGTCGCCGACGGTGGACATCTCCCAGTCCAGCACCGCCGCGATCCGGTCCGCCGCGTCGACCAGCACGTTGTCCAGCCGGTAGTCGCCGTGCACCAGCGCGGGCGCGGGCGAGGCCGGCAGGGTCTCGGCGAGCCGCCGGTGCAGCTCGTCCACGCCCGGCACCTCGCGGCTCCGCGAGGCGTCCAACTGCTTTCCCCAGCGGCGCAGTTGGCGCTCCAGGAAGCCCTCGGGCCGACCGAAGTCCGCCAGTCCGACCGCCGCCGGGTCCAGCGCGTGCAGCGCCACCAGGGTGTCCACCAGCTGCTTGCCGAGCCGGTGCACCCGCTCCTCGCCGAGCGCGGCCAGCTCCTTCGCGTCCCGGTGCGCGGTGCCCTCGACGTACTCCATCAGGTAGAACGGCGCGCCGATCACCCCGGTGTCCTCGACCAGCAGCACCGGGCGCGGTACCGGCACCGCCGTCCCGGCCAGCGCGCCGAGCACCCGGTACTCGCGGCCCATGTCGTGCGCCGTCGCCAGCACGTGCCCGAGCGGCGGCCGGCGCAGCACCCAGCGCGAAGCCCCGTCCCCGACCAGGTACGTCAGGTTCGACCGCCCGCCCTCGAACAGCGCGGCCGTCAGCGGCCCGGCGGTCGGTGCGGGCAGTGCCCCGTCCAGGTGGGCGCGCAGCCTCTCCAGGTCCAGGCCGGGCGGAGCAGCGGTGGTCATCTGGGGCACCTCGCAGCGGGTAGCAGGGTTTGACTAAGCGCTTGCTTAGGATCATCCGCCCGCCCCCGCTTGTCAACGAGCAGCACACCGCGAGCAGCACACCGCCCGCCCCGGGAACGGCTCCGGGACGGGCGGTGCGGCGGTACAGCGGCGCGGTGGCTGCGGCGGCGGTCCTGCCGGGTCAGCGGGCGAGGGCGGCGGCCACCCGGTCGCCCAGCGCCGCGTCCACGTTGCGCCAGTACTGCAGGGCGCGCTCCAGCACCGGCGCGGAGACGCCGTCCTGCAGGTGCCCGGCGATGTTGGCGACCAGCCGGCCCCGGGCCGCGTCGTCCAGCACCTCGCGCACCAGCGTCCCGGCCTGCCCCCAGTCGTCGTCCTCCCGGTGCAGCGGGTGCGGCTCCCGCACCATCGCCCCGGCGACGTCCCAGCCCGCAGGCCCGCCCCACAGCGACGGGTCGGCGGCCGGCCCGCCGTACGAGTTCGGCGCGTACGGCCGGGCGGTGCGGGCCGCGTCGAAGCGCATCGGCCCGTCCTTGGCGTACGAGTGCACCGGCACGTGCGCCCGGTTCGGCGGCAGTTGCGCGTAGTTCGGGCCGATCCGGTACCGGTGCGCGTCCGGGTAGGAGAAGATCCGGCCGAGCAGCATCTTGTCCGGCGACACCCCGATGCCCGGCACCAGGTTGGACGGTTCGAAGGACGCCTGCTCGATGTGGACGAAGTGGTCCTCCGGGTTGCGGTTCAGGGTGAACCGGCCGACCTCGATCAGCGGGTAGTCGCCGTGCGGCCACACCTTCGTCAGGTCGAACGGGTCGAACCGGTAGTCCCACGCCTCGTCGAACGGCATCACCTGGACGTGCAGCGTCCAGGACGGGAACTCGCCGCGCCCGATCGCCTCGAACAGGTCGCGCCGGTGGTGGTCGCCGTCCGCGCCCGCCAGCCGGTCGGCCTCCGCCTGGGTGAGGAACTCGTTGCCCTGGTCGGTCTTGAAGTGGTACTTCACCCAGAAGCGCGCGCCGTCCGCGTTCACCCACTGGTAGGTGTGCGAGGAGAAGCCGTCCATGTGCCGCCAGGTCCGCGGGATGCCCCGGTCGCCCATCAGCCAGGTCACCTGGTGCGCGGACTCCGGGGAGAGCGTCCAGAAGTCCCACTGCATGTCGTGGTCGCGCAGGCCGTTGTCCGGGCGGCGCTTCTGCGAGCGGATGAAGTCCTGGAACTTCATCGGGTCCCGGACGAAGAACACCGGGGTGTTGTTGCCGACCATGTCGTAGTTGCCCTGCTCGGTGTAGAACTTCAGCGCGAAGCCGCGCGGGTCGCGCCAGGTGTCCGGCGACCCCATCTCGCCCGCCACGGTCGAGAACCGGGCCAGCAGGTCGCACCGCTTCCCCGGCTGGAACAGGTCCGCCCTGGTGAACCGGCTGACGTCCTGGGTCACCTCGAAGAAGCCGTACGCGCCGCTGCCCTTGGCGTGCACCACCCGCTCCGGCACCCGCTCCCGGTTGAACTGGGCCATCTTCTCGATCAGGTAGTGGTCGTGCAGCAGGACCGGCCCGACCGGGCCCGCCGTCAGCGAATCGCTGTCGCTCTCCACCGGGACACCGGCGTTGGTCGTACTGAAGGGGACGTGCTGGGACATTGGGGGAATCCTCCTCGGGCGCCCCGCCGGGCGCCGTCGCGGCCGCGCGGCGGCGAGGGTCGACCGCCGCGACTGCCTCCCACTCGAACACCGCCCGGGGCCGCCCACAACCGCAGCCCCGACCGGCCGACGGGCCGTCAGCCGTCCGCGCCCTCGTCCGCGCCCTGGTCCGCAGCGGCACCGGCGGGGGCCGCCGGAACGGCCGGGGCGGCGGGCACGGCGGAGGTATCGGCAGGCGGCGTCGCCGGGTTGCTCGGCGGTACGGACGGCGAGGGCGGCGGCGTCGGCGACGACGCGGCAGAGGAGGGCGACGGTGACGCTGAGGCGGGGGAGGGCGAGGTGGCGGACGGCGACGGGTCCGCCGGGCCGGCCGAGGGGTCGGCCGGGGAGGACGGGCTCGCCGACGAGGACGGGGTGAACGAGGCGGACGGGGCGGACGAGGCGGACGGGGCGGTGCCGCCGGGGCCGTGCAGGGTGGCCAGGTCGACGCCCACCGGGTCGCCCAGCGAGGTCACCGCGTAGAACGTGCCGCGCGGGTCCGCCACTGTGTGGCCGGCCGTCTCGCCGGGGCCGTGGTCACCCGCGTAGAAGTACAGCGGGTGGCCCTTGTACAGCACCTGCGCCGTCCCGTCGGGCAGCGCCGCCGCGCCCAGCAGACCGTCGTCGACGCCCGGACCCGCCAGCGGGAAACCCGGTGTGGTGACCGGCGGCCAGGACTTCGCGCACTCGTCCAGGCAGCTCGCGTGCACCGAGGTGTCCGCACCGTACAGGTACAGCGTGCGGCCCTGCGCGTCCACCAGGATCGGGCCCAGCCTCCCCACCCCGGCCAGCGCCACCCGGGTGCCCGTCGAGGTGGCGAAGGAGGACTTCACGGGGCCGCCCGTCGGGCTCGCCGCGACGGCGCTCGGACTCGGCGCCGAACCGGCGGTGGCGGGCGGGGCGCTCGGGGACGGGTCCGCCGCACAGCCCGCGGCCGAGAGGGCGGACAGGGAGAGCACCGCGGCAGCGGCGGCACGGCGGGGACGGGGCATCACGGCTCCTGGGAGTCGGCACGGCGGGGGCTGGACACCATCCACTCCCGCCGCCCGCCACCCGGCCACTCCAGAGCGGGCCCGCTCCGCACAAGGGGTACGGCATTGCCCTGGACGGCCCACCGCCGGGCCCCGCGGACTCAGCCGCCCGGGGGCGCCTCCGGCTGCTCCTGGGCCCAGACGGTGCGATCACCGCCGCGCCACGCCACCAGGTCGGGATCGTCCAGGTCGGGCTCGGCGACACCCGCCCGCCGGACGAACTCCGCCACGTCCTCCGGCGCGGTCGCCCGCCCCACCGTCCGCCCGTAGATCTCCACCCGCCGGTACGGCCGAGCCCCGCGGGTCGGCGGGAGGACCACGACCGGCGGGTGGAATATGTCGGACTTGCTCATGAACCCAGTGTCCCGCGCGCCGGACGGACCGGCATGGGTGCAGGTCAGGGTGGGTGCGGCGGGCGACCGAGCGGCGAGGTTCCGCGCGTCGGACGGGCTGGTACAGGTGCGGGTCGGAGGGGGTGCGGCGGGCGGCCGAGCGGTGGTGCGGGGCGGGCTGCTTGGTCGGAAGGGCTCGCCGGCGGTACGTGGGGTCAGAGCAGGTGCGGTGGGGCGGGGTGGTCGCGGGGGGACGGGAGGTCGGTGGGGAAGAGGGTGGCGGCGCGGTTGAGGGCGGTGAGGGTGGTGATGTCGGCGAGCAGCGGGATGTCGTGGGGGAGCGGGCCCGGGACGGTGCGGTCGGGGCGGGCGGGGGTGCGGTGGGTGAGCAGGTGGCGCAGGGCGCGGCGGGCGGGGGCGCGGCCGGCCGGGTGGCGGCCGAGGGCGATCAGGGCGTAGCCGGTGGAGACCGGGTCGGAGGGGCGGTCGGGGGTGTGGCCCCAGCCGCCGTCGGGGCGCTGGGTGTCGAGCAGCCGGCCGAGGGCCTGGGCGCGGGCCTGCGCGGCGAGGGCGGACACGGCCGCGCCCCCGGCGGAGCGCTCCAGGGCCTCGTGGGCGAGCACCGCGCGGGACAGTGCCGCGCCCTCGGCGAGGCTGCGGCGGCGCTCGACGGCGGGGGTGGCGAGCTGTCGCTCGGCGAGGAAGCGGACGGCGTCCTGCGCCGCCTGCCGGTGCTCCGGGTTCCCGGCCAGCGCCTCGACCGCGGCCGCCGTCACGGTCGGCTCGGAGTCGCCGCGCCCGTGCGCGGGGAAGCCGCCGTCCCGGTTGCGGCTCGCCAGCAGGTACCGCTCACCGGCGGCGAGCGCCGCCGTCAGCGGTTCGGAGCGCACCCGGTCGGCGACCGCGCGCAGGAACGCCACGGCGTACGCGCTGTCCTCGACGCCGGAGTGCCCGGCGCCCCGGGTGAACGGCCAGCCGCCGTCCGGGAGTTGGTGCTCGGCCAGGGCGCGGGCCAGCGGGCGCAGGACGGTGTCCGGGGCGTCGGCGGCGGCCAGTGCGAGGCCCCCGGCGGCGGTGGCGAGCACGTCCGCGCCGGTGACGGGCGGGACACCGCCCTCGGTGCCGGCCCGGCGGCCCAGTTCGGTGGCCCGCTCCCGGACGGCGGGCAGCGACTCGGGGCAGTGGCGCAGCGCGAGCAGGGCGAGCAGGCGCAGGCCGTGGTCGGCGAACGGCGGTGGGCCGGGCTCCGCGGCGGGGGCCAGGACGCGCCGGTCGGCGGCGCCCACCGGGCGGGCGGTGCCGGAGCGGGCCGCGTGCAGCACCCGCAGGGCGGCGGTCTCGACGGTCTGCCGGGCGGATTCGCCGCGGCCGCCGAACCCGGTGGCGGGGCCCGGTGGCTCGGGGAGCGGACCGGCGCCGAGCTCGGCGAGCAGCAGCCGGAGTGCCAGGCGGTCGCGGTCCGCGGCGCACCCGGGCAGGGCCGTCACCGGGTCCGCGTCCCCGGCGGGTTCGCCGAGGACCGCCCGGGTGGCCGCGGTCTGCACCGGGTCGTCCCCGCCCCGGGCCAGGGCGAGCCGTAGCCGGTCGGCGGCCCCGGCGCGCAGGGCGGGCGCGGCACCGGTGGCAGTCAGCAGCTGCAGGGTCAGCGCGGTCTCCCAGAGTCGTCCCGCGCACGGGGCGGCCAGCAGCCCGCCGGGGCCGGCGGCGGCGGTCAGCCGGGTGACCAGCCCGGCCCGGGCGGCGGCCAGCGGTCCGAGCCGGGCCGGGTCGAGGGTGTCGATCGCCATGGTGCCTCCGGAGCTTTCGATGGGGGCGGGCCGTGCGGGGGCGTTCAGCCGGTGGGGCGGAGGAGGCGGTGGACGGCGGCCCGCGCGGCCGGGACCAGCGGTCGGTCGCGGTCGGCGAGCAGCTCCGCGGGCGGGACGAAGGCGTACCGGGCGACCTCGCGCGGATCGGGGTGCGGCGCCCGGCCGACGAGCAGCCTGCGCACCGTCAGCAGGCCCGTCCCGGCGGGGTCGGCCGCCAGGTGGCGGTGCAGCTCGGCCAGGCCCGGGCCGGGGAAGCCCCCGGCGGGCTCCGCCGGCCGCCCGCCCGCGCGCACCCCGCCGTCCGCCAGCACGTCCCACCAGCCCGGGTGGACCAGGGCCTGCTCGCCGCGCCGGTACACCAGCACCCGCCCGGCCGGGTCCACGCAGACCGTCGCCCAGCGGCGGCGCAGCGGGACGGCGGACAGCGGGACGGGGACGAGCGGGGTCCCGGGGACGGACGGCGGGGCGGGGGAGAGCGAGGGCATGGGCATCCTGCCTGCGGTCGGGCCGGAACCTGGGCGGCGGCAGTAGCGCCGGTGGGTGCCGCGCCCCTGACGCTCGATCAACGTCCGGATGCGGCCCGATTGTTGCACGAAATACCCCAAAAGCGAGGTATCGGAGTACTCGTGCGCGTGCCGGGGGAGCGAGGGGTGCGCGGTCCGGCGCTCAGCGGGCCAGCAGGCCGACGGCTGCCCGGAACACCGGGGGCAGGGCAGCCGCCAGTGGGACGATGTGCGGCCCGAGGGACGGATGATGACGGGCCGTCAGCAGGGCGGCGGTGAGCAGGCGGTAGGGGCGGGTGGCGCGGCGCCAGGCCCGCTCGTAGTCGGCGGGGCGGCCCGCGGCGAGGGCGGCGACGGCGGCCTCGGCGGAGGCCAGCGCCAGGGCGACGCCCTCGCCGGTCAGCGCGTCCAGGTACCCGGCGGCGTCGCCGACCAGCAGCACCCGCCCCCGGACCCGGGCGGCGGCGTGCTGGCGCAGCGGCCCCGCGCCCCGGACCGGGCCGGCGGAGGCGTCGCCCAGGCGCTCCAACAGGGCTGGGAAGGCGGCGAGTTGGCGGTCGAACGGGAGCCGTTCGGTGCCCAGTACCGCGACCCCGACGGTGCCGTCGGCGACCGGCGTCACGTACGCCTCGGCGTGCCGGGACCAGTACACCTCGACCAGGTCGCTCCACGGCCGGACCGCGAAGTGCCGGCGCTGCCCGTAGCGGGCCGGGCGGCGGCCGGCGGGCGGGCGGTGCAGGCCGAGGACGCGCCGCAGCGGGGAGTGCAGGCCGTCCGCGGCGACGACATGTCGACAGATCAACTCTCCGACGGCGACGCCGTCCTGCAGCGGCGTCAGCCCGTCCGCCTTCACCGGCAGCCGGCGGACGCCGAGCCGGTCGGCCCGTTCGGCGAGGGCCGCGTGCAGGACGGTGCGGCGCACGCCCAGGCCGTGGCCGGTGCGGAACCGGGCCTCGGCGGAGCGCGGGCCGGCCGCCTCCAGGTAGCGGATGCCGTGGAACGGGCGGCCCTCGACGGCGACCCCGAGCCGGGCCAGCGCCCGGACCGCGCCCGGCATCAGGCCCTCGCCGCAGGCCTTGTCGACGGGCGTGGCGCGCGGCTCCAGGACGGTCACCGACAGGCCCGCCCGGGCCGCGTGGATCGCGGTGGCCAGCCCCGCCGGGCCGCCACCGACCACCAGCAGGTCGATCACGCGGCGGTCCGGTACGGCGTCAGGGCGCGCTCCTCGCAGCGCAGCCGGGTCGCCAGCAGCCAGGCGTTCAGCACGGTGAAGCAGAGCGCCGTCACCCAGGCCGTGTGCACCAGCGGCAGCGCGAAGCCCTCCACCACCACCGCGAGGTAGTTGGGGTGCCGCAGCCACCGGTACGGGCCGCCCGCCACCAGCGGCAGGCCGGGCACCACGATCACCCGGGTGTTCCAGCGCGGCCCCAGCGTCCGGATGCACCACCAGCGCAGGCCCTGCGCGGCCAGCGCCAGCGCCAGCATCGGCCACCCCAGGGCGGGCAGGAACGGCCGACCCGCGCCCCACACCTCCAACAGGCAGCCCGCCAGCAGCGCGGTGTGCAGCGCCACCATCGGCGGGTAGTGGCCGCGCCCGTGCTCCACCCCGCCCCGGGCCAGGCTCCAGGCGGCGTTGCGGCGGGCCACCACCAGTTCCGCCAGCCGCTCCACGGCGACCAGCGCGATCAGCAGGGTGTAGGGAAGCATCGGCGACTACCAGCGCAGCAGGGCGAGTTCGGAGGCGAAGCCCGGGCCGAGGGCCAGCATCAGCCCGAACGAGCCCGGCGCGGGCGGACCTTGGGCGGCCACGTCGCGCAGGATGTGCAGCACCGAGGCCGAGGAGAGGTTGCCGCAGCGCGCCAGCGAGGCCCGGCTCGGCGCCAACGCCCGCTCCGTCAGGCCGAGTTCGCCGCCCAGCGCGTCCAGCACCCGGGGGCCGCCCGGGTGGCAGACCCAGGCCGCCACGTCGCCCGGCTTCAGGTCGTGCGCGGCCAGGAAGGAGGACACCTCCTCGGCCACGTGCAGCCGTACCAGCTCCGGGAGTTCGGCCCCCAGCAGGATACCGAAGCCGCCGTCGCCGACCTCCCAGCCGAGCAGCCGCTCGGTGCCCGGGTACAGCCGGCTCCGGGTCGCCACCACCTCGGGCCCGGCCGCGCCCGCTGCGGTGCCGGCCGCCGCGCCCGCCGCCGGACGTGCCGCCGGGTGCGCGTCGCCGACCGCGAGCAGCGCACCCGCGCCGTCCCCGAACAGGGCCGCGGCCAGCAGGTTCGCCGGCGAGTCGTCGGCCCGCTGGAAGGTCAGCGAGCACACCTCGGTGGCCAGCAGCAGCGCCACCCCCTCCGGCCGCCCCGTCAGCAGCTCGTGCACCGCCGCCGTCCCCGCCGCGCCGCCCGCGCAGCCCAGGCCGAACAGCGGCAGCCGCCGGACGTCCTCGCGCAGGCCGATCCGGGCCGCGAGCCGGGCCTCCAGCGAGGGCGCGGCCACGCCCGTGACGGTCGTCGAGACCACCACGTCCACCTGCTCGGCGCCGATCCCCGCCGCGTCCAGCACCTCCCGGGCGGCCCGCTCGGCCAGCTCCGCCGCCGCCACCAGCCAGGCGTCGTTGGCCCGCCCGAAACCGTCGAACTCCGCGTACCGCTCCCACGGGAACGCCAGGTGCCGGAACTCCACGCCCGCCCCCGCGAAGAACCGCTCCGCCAGCGCCCGCCGCTCCCCGCCCGCCCCGGCCCGCAGCGCGGCCACCGCCCCGGCCAACTCCCGCTGCCGGTACCGGTGGGCCGGGAGCACCCCGCTCACTGCCGCGATCCGCGTCACCGGGCCAGGATAGGGAGCAGACCGCCACGAACCCGGGCAATCCTCCCGGAGCGGGCGCGTCGCCCCCGTCGGCATCGGAGCCGCCCGGTCGGCAAATCCCTTGGGGTGCAATGGAGTCGGTGCCTATGCTGCGCGGCATGGGCGAGTTCGGGGGCATCCGGTACGGCCTGCTGGTCTGCGACCACACCGACTACGACGTGCTGCTGCTCGACCCCGGCCCCGCGCCGTTCGAGGTGGTCAAGGTCCACCGCGAGCTCACGGGAGTCGGCATCCTGGCCGCCAAGCAGGCGGTCACCGGCCCGCTCCCGGTCCCGGTCCTCACCGGGGTCGAGGAACGCACCGCCCGCCGCTGCGTCGCCCGCCTCCGCGCGGTCGGCGCCACGGCCGAGGCGCGGCCGCACGCCTGAGCGGGCGACACGGCGGTCGGATGCCGGGGCGGCGGGTGGGGCGGGCCTAGCCTGGGGCGGGTGAGTGGTGCGGTGGTGGCCGGGCGGCCCGGGTGGGCGTTGGTGCGGGCCTGTCATCCGGGGCCCGCGGTGGCGGTGACCGGGTTGGCGGCGGCGATGGCGGTCGGGGCCGGGCGCGGGGTGGTCGGGACGGTGCTGACCACCGGGGCGGTCGCGGCCGGGCAGCTCTCGATCGGCTGGAGCAACGACCTGGTCGACCGGCGGCGCGACCTGGCCGCCGGGCGCGGCGACAAGCCGTTCGCCGCCGGGGAGGTGACGGCGCGTCGGGGGTGGGCGGCCACCGCCTGGGCGGTGGCCTGCTGCGTCGCTCTCTCGGCGGCGTGCGGACCGGCCGCGGCCACTGTGCACCTGGTCGCGGTGGCCGCGGGCTGGGCGTACAACCTGCGGCTGAAGGCCACCGCGTGGTCCTGGCTGCCGTACGCGCTGGCGTTCGCCCTGCTGCCCGCGTTCGTCACGCTGGCCCTGCCCGGCCGCCCGTGGCCCGCCCCGGCCGTGCTCGGCGCGGGCGCGCTGCTCGGCGTCGCCGCGCACTTCGCCAACGTCCTGCCGGACATCGCCGCCGACCGCGCCGCCGGCGTCCGCGGCCTCCCGCAGCGCCTCGGCCCGCGCGCCTCGGCGGCCGTCGCCGTGCTGGCCGCGGCCGCCGCCGCGCTGGTGCTCGCGCCCGGCTGGCCGGTCGCGCTGGTCACCGCCCCGCCGGTGCTGGCCGTCCTGCGCGCGCCGCGCGGCCGGCTGCCCTTCCTGGCGGTGATCGCCGCCGCCGCGCTGGCACTCGGCCTGCTGCTGCTCGACGGGGGTCTGCGGCCCGGCAGTTGACGCCCGGTGAGGGAGATCGGGAAAACCCCTTGCCCAATGGTCAAGAAACGTTGACCATTGGTGCCGTGCCCACCGAAGACCGCCCAGAGGCGCTCCACGTCACCACGGCCGAGCAGTTGCGCGCCGTCTCCAACCTCACCCGCCACCGGATCATGGCGGTGCTCCGCTTCGAGCCCGCCACGATCACCCAGATCGCCGCCCGCGTCGGCCTGGCGAAGGGCAGCTCCAGCTACCACGTGCGGCTGCTCGAACGGGCCGGCCTGGTCAAGGTGGTGCGGACGCAGAAGGTCCGCGGCGTCACCGAGCGGTACTACGCGATGGCCGCCCGGAGCATCGTCCTGCCGGACCCGACCGACGGCGGCCCCGACGTGCTGATGCGGCACGCGGTGGCCGACCTGGAGGCCGCCCCGGCGGACGCCGAACGGCACGTGCGGATGGCCCA
Source organism: Kitasatospora sp. NPDC088134 (assembly GCF_044741705.1). Taxonomy (NCBI): domain Bacteria; kingdom Bacillati; phylum Actinomycetota; class Actinomycetes; order Kitasatosporales; family Streptomycetaceae; genus Kitasatospora; species Kitasatospora sp. NPDC088134. Next base: position 26,983 of record NZ_JBIUTD010000025.1, read on the forward strand.
CCTGCGGCTCACCGAGCAGCAGTTCGCCGAACTCGGCTCCCGCCTGCAGGCCCTGGCCGACGAGTACCGGGCGCTCTCCGACCCCGCCCTGCCGGACGCCTCGCTGGTCTTCGCGCTGTTCCACCCCGCCGCCGCCCCCGTCGCTCCCGCAGCCTCCGAGCCGACCGGGCCGACCGAGAAGGACGACAAGTGACCCAGGACGCAAGGAAGTTGCCCGCCGGGTTCGGCCGGCTGTGGACGGCGCAGACGGTGTCCTCGCTCGGTGACGGCGTCTCGCACGCCGCGCTCCCGCTGCTCGCGCTGACGCTCACCCGCGACCCGCTGGCCCTCGCCGTGGTCGCCGCCGCCGGCACCCTGCCCTGGCTGCTGTTCGGCATCCTCGGCGGCGCGCTGGTGGACCGCTGGGACCGCCGCCGCACCATGTGGATCACCGACGCGGTCCGGACGCTGCTGCTCGCCGTCCCGGCCGCCGCGGCCGCGCTCGACCTGCTGAGCATCCCGCTGCTCGCGGCCGTCGGCTTCCTGCTCGGCCTCGGCGGACTCTTCTTCGACACCGCCGCCACCGCCTACCTGCCCGACCTGCTCGGCCGCGACCCGGCCCGGCTGGAGCGCGCCAACTCCCGCCTGCGCGGCGCCCAGACCGCCGCCTCCGGCTTCGCCGGCCCGCCCGCCGGCAGTGCCCTGCTGGCCCTCGGCCGGGCCTTCCCGCTGCTCGCCGACGCGCTCTCCTTCGCGGTCTCCGCGGTACTCGTCCGCTCGCTGCCCGCCGCGCCCCGGCCGGTGCCGCAGGCCCGCGAGTCGCTGCTGCGACAGGCCCGGGCCGGCGCCTCCTACGTCTTCCGCGACACCCTGCTGCTCGGGCTCGCGCTCCGTCCGGCGGTCGGGAACATCGCCTTCCTCGCCGTGGAGACCGTCCTCGCCCTCTTCGCGCACGACCGGCTCGGCATCGGCGCCACCGGCTTCGGCCTGCTGCTCACCACGGAGGCCGCCGGCGGCCTGGCGGGCGCGGGCCTGGCCTCCTTCCTCGGCCGCCGACTCGGCACCGGCGCCGCGCTCACCTGCACCGCCGCCGTCGAGGGCCTCGCCATGCTGGGCCTCGCGGCCGCCCCGAACGCGTACGTCGCGGGCCTCGCGCTCGCCGTCTGCGGGGCGGGCATGGGCGCCACCATGGTGCTCGGCCCCTCGCTCCGCCAGACGATCGTCCCTGCCCACCTGATGGGCCGGGTCGCCTCCACCTCCCGGATGCTCGCCATGTGCGCCGCTCCCTTCGGCGCCTTCCTCGGCGGCTGGCTCGCCACCGCGCAGGGCGTCCGCGCCCCGCTCTTCGCCGCCGCGGGCCTGCTCCTCACGATGACCGCCGTCACGGCGACCATGACCAGCAACCGCCGGGTCGAGGCAGCGCTGCGCGCGGCCGCGAAGGCGGAGGAGGAGCAGAAGGAGGAGCAGCCGCAGCGGGAGCTCCAGGGCGCCACGAGCAACTGAGCGGGGCGTCGGCCTGACGGAGCGTCGGCGCGTGGGGGTGGCGCTGTGCGCGGCTGTGGGGTCGGTGGCCGAAGGCGGGCTGCGGGCCGTGTCCCCCGTGCTGCTGCGCGCGGCCGCCGCCCGCGTCGCCCGTGGGTGCTGTCCAGGGCGTCGCGGGGGTCAGGGGGAGGGGCGGGCGGCGGCGAGGAGGAGTTCGGCGTCCTGGTCGAGGAGGGCTCCGGCCACGGCGGCGCCGAGCTTCTCGGGTTCGGCGGGGTTGCCGGAGAGGGTGGCCTCGATCTGGCGGGTGCCGTCGACGGAGGTGACCTGGCCGTGCAGGGTGAGGATGCCGTCGGCGGTGGTGGCGTACGCGCCGACCGGGACGGAGCAGCCGCCGTGCAGTTCGGCGAGCATCGCGCGCTCCGCCCGGACCTCCGCGTCGGTGATGGGGTCGCCGGTGCCGGCCAGCAGTTCGCGGGCCTTGCGGTCGTCCGCGCGGATCTGGATGCCGAGCGCCCCCTGCCCGGGGCTGGGCGGGAACTGGGCGACCGGGAGGAGTTCGGCGATCTCCCCGGCCCGGCCCAGCCGGTGCAGTCCGGCCGAGGCGAGCACCACGGCGTCCAGGGTGCGCAGCCGGCCGAGCCGGGTCGGGACGTTGCCGCGGATCCGCTGCGGGACCAGGTCCGGCCGGACGTGCAGGAGTTGGGCGATCCGGCGGGCGGCCGAGGTGCCGACCCGGGCGCCGGTCGGGAGGGCGGCCAGCGGGGCGCCGCAGAGCGCGTCGCGGACGTCGGCCCGGGCGGGCGAGGGCAGCAGGACCAGGCCGTCCGGGTCCGCGGTGGGGAGGTCCTTGAGCGAGTGGACCACCACGTCCACCTCGCCGTCGAGCAGCGCCGCGGCCTGCCGCCCGGCGAACGCCGAGCCGCCGCCCCGCTCGGAGACCTCGCGCAGCGGGGACGTCCGGTCGAGGTCGCCGTCCTCCAGGACGACCCGGTGCCGGAACACCACGTCGGGGTGGCGCTCGCGCAGCGGGGCGAGGAACTCCTTGACCTGGGCCCGGGCCAGCTGGCTCGCCCGCGATCCCACCACCAGTTCGATCATCGTCAACTCCTGCTGCCGGGCCGCACTCTGACGGCATGTTAGCGCGCCGGAACCGGCCCGGTTTCCGACGGAATGTCGGGAACCGGGGCGGCCGGCCGCTCCAGCCGGAGCAGGCCGGGGACGGCGACCAGCGAGGCCGCCAGCAGGAACAGCCAGGGCCAGGACGGGCCGTGGGCGAACAGCAGGGTGAGCAGGCCGGGGGCGAGCGCCTGGCCCAGGCTCCAGGAGAGCTGGTTGACCGCCAGGTAGCGGCCGCGCCGCTCCGGACGGGCCAGCGCCACGCTCAGCTCCTCGCGGCCGGGGGTGGCGACCGTCTCGGCCAGGTTGTACACCAGCATCGCCAGCACCAGCCCGGGGACCAGCACCCAGCCGGGCGCCCCGGCGGGCAGCAGCGCGAACCCGGCGAAGGCCAGCGCGTTCAGCAGCGCCCCGGCGGCGGCCGTCCGGGTCGGCCGGCACCCCTCCAGCAGCCGCGCCACCGGGCCCTGGGTGAGCACCACCTGCACGCCGTTGAGCACCAGCAGCGCCGCGGCCACCGGGGCGCCCAGGTGCAGCGCGGCGGTGACGTGCACGGCCAGCAGGACGCTCAGCACCATCGAGGCCAGCACGAACGACAGGTTCGCCGCGACCATCAGCAGGTACCGGCGGTCCGCCAGCACCTCCCGGTACCCGCCGGGCCCGGCCGTCCCCGGTGCCGGGACGCCCGTCGGTGCCGGGGGAGCCGCCGGCGCGGGCCGCCAGCGCGCCAGCAGCACCGCCGCGACCAGGTAGGAGGCCGCGTTCAGCGCCACCAGCAGCCGCAGGCCGCCCGCCCCGCCGTCGCCGACCAGCAGCGCGCCGAGCGCCCCGCCCAGGCCGAGGCCGGTGTTGCGCAGGGTCTGGACCAGGGCGAACCAGCGGGTCCGCCCGCCCTCGGGGGCGGCCAGCACCACCAGGCCGGTGCTGGCCGTCCAGTAGGCGGCCTGGCCGACCTGGGCCAGCAGGCAGACCAGCACGATCGACCAGGCCCGGTCGGCGAGCAGGAACCCGCCGTGGGCCAGTGCGGAGAGCGCGTTGGCCGCCGCCGCGACCCGCCGGGCGCCGTACCGGTCGATCAGCGGGCCGACCAGCAGCGCCGTGGGCAGCGCCAGCAGCCGGGCGGTGGAGACGGCCGCGCCGATCGCGGCCAGCGACAGGTCGGTGGTGCGGACGAAGAACACCAGGGTGAACGCCAGTACCAGGCCGGTGCCCAGGCTGTCGATCAGGTGCGCGCCGATCAGGCGGCGGTGCCGGCCCGCGGTGGCGGGCAGGCCGAGGCGGTCCCGGAACGGGACGGGGGAGGCGGTGGTCATGCCTCCGAGCCTGGCTGCGACGATCGACCCCGCCCAGGAATTCGATCCTGCTCGAATCCTCGAAGGGCGCACGACCGTACCGTCGGAGGGAGGGCCGGTGCTCACCTGGGAGTTCTCCGCACAGGACCTGGCGCTGACCAGGTTCGCCCGCTCGCCGCTGTGCGAGGTGGTGACCAGCATCGAGGTGCTCAAGGACCCGGGGCGGCGGGCCGTCCACCTGCCCTGGGTGCGCCGGGTCCGGCCCCGACTCGCCGGAGTGGGCTGGGAGTTGCTGTCCCAGCTGGTCCGGCTGCCGACGGTGTACGTGCCGGACTTCCTCACCCCCGTCCCGGACGCCGGCAGCCCGACCCTGGCACAGCAACTGGACGCGCTGACCGCCCTCGAACCGGCCGCGGTCCGCCGTGACCTGGACCGGCTGGGTGGCGAACTTCCGCTGCTGGTCGCGGAGTTGGCCCGGGACCCGGAGCGCGGGATGTCCCGGCTGGCGGCGGAGGTGGCGGCCTACTGGCAGGCCGCCATCGCCCCGTACTGGTCCCGGACCGAGCGGCTGGTCGAGGGCGAGATCCTCCGCCGGGCCCGGCAGGCCGCCGAGGAGGGCCCGGCCGGACTGTTCACCGACCTGCACCCGCAGGTGAGTTGGGAGCGCGACCTGCTGCGGATCGGGCACCGCCACGTCGACGTGCACCGCCGCCTGGACGGCGCCCGCGGCCTGGTGCTGGTCCCGACCGTGTTCGCCTGGCCCGGGGTGTTCTCCCAGCTCAACCCGCCCTGGCAGCCCGGACTGGTCTACCCGCCGCGCGGCGTCGCCACGCTCTGGGAGACCGCGGAGGCGGTGCCGGACGGGCTGGCCCGGGTGATCGGCCGGGCCCGGGCCCGGCTGCTCGCCGAACTCGCCGCCCCGGCCACCACCACCGAACTCGCCGCCCGCACCGGCCTGTCGGCCGCCACCGTCTCGCACCACCTGTCCGCCCTGCACGACGCCGGGCTGGCCGCCCGGCACCGCACCGGCCGCACCGTGCTGTACCTGCGGACGGCCGCCGCCGAACTGCTGATCTCTGACTGACGAACCGTCAGTATCTGTTCAGAAGCGGGAGGTTGGCCAGTCAGCGGGTGAAGACCGCCCAGGAGAAGCCCTCGGCGCGCAGCACCGAGTGGGTCATCGACACGCCCCGCCCGTCCAGTAGGCGGCCCGGCAGCTCGCGTTCGACCGGCAGGCTGGCGGGGGAGCGGCGCGGGTTGACCACCACCAGCAGGTCGCTGCGCAGGTACGTCAACGGGTAGCCGCTGTGCAGGACTTCGACCGGACCGTCCGGGCCGAGCGCCGGGTGCGCGCGGCGCAGCGCGATCAGCCGCCGGACGTGGTGCAGCAGGGAGGTCTCGTCGGCGCGCTGGGTCGCCACGTCGGGGCGGTCGGGGGACGGGTCGAGCGGCAGGTAGAGGTCCGTGGCGGGCGCGGTGGAGAAACCGGCGCCCGGGGTGGCGTCCCACTGCATGGGGGTGCGGCAGCCGGCCCGGTTGTAGCGCGGGCCGAGCGTGCTGCCCTCGGTGTCGGGCAGGCCGGGGACGTAGCGCATGCCGATCTCGTCGCCGTAGTAGATCGCCGGGACGGTCGGCCAGGTCAGCTGGAAGGCGAAGGCGGCGGCCAGCTGCTCGCGGGTGCGCGGGCCGGTGGCCAGCCGCGAGTAGTCGTGGTTGGCGGTGGGGAGGAAGGCCGCGCCCCGCCCCGAGGTCTCGGCCCGGGTGCGCTCCCACTCGGCGAGGAAGCGGCGCATCGAGCCGCGGCCCTCGGCGTCGAAGAAGCACGGCTCGGCGGGCCAGTGCTCGTGCACGGTGCCCGCGCCGTTGTCCCAGAGCGAGCGCAGCGGCGCGCCGTCCTCCGGGCCGCCGAACTGCAGGAAGAAGTCGCCGTGGAAGCCCATCGGGACGGAGCGGGCCGGGTCGCCCCACTCGGCGAGGATCGCCCGGTCCGGGTGCTCGGCGTCCAGCCAGGCCCGGGTCTCCCGCCAGAGCCGGCCGGTCTCGACGAACCCCGGGTCGTCCTTCACCAGTGAGGACGCCATGTCGACCCGGAAGCCGGAGACCCCCAGCGCGAACCAGTGCGCCATGATCTCGCGCAGCGCCGCCCGGTTGGCCCGCGGGCCCTCGGCGTCCACCGGCAGCCGCCAGGGCTCGGCCGGGTCGGTGCGGGCGTGGCCGAAGTTCAGCGCGGGCTGGAAGTCGAAGAAGTTCGGCCGGTACCAGCCCGGCCGGGCACCGGGCGAGGCGACGTACCCGGGCGCGGGGCGGTCGGCCCAGATGTAGCGGTGGTCGGACGGGTCGTCGGCCGAGCGGGTGAACCACGGGTGCCGGTCCGAGGTGTGGCCGGCCACCAGGTCCAGCAGCACCCGGATGCCCGCGCCGCGGGCCGCGTCGGTGAACTTCGCCAGTTCCTCGGCGGTGCCGTAGCGCGGTGCGGTGCTCAGGAAGTCCGCCACGTCGTAGCCCGCGTCGCCGAACGGCGAGGCGAAGCACGGGTTCAGCCAGACCGTGTTCACGCCCAGCCAACGCAGGTACTCCAGCCGGTCCGTCAGCCCCGCGAAGTCGCCGATCCCGTCGCTGTTGCCGTCCGCGAAGCTCTGCGGATAGACCTGGTACAGCACCGCGTCCCGCACCCACTCCGTACCCACCACGGCCCCTCCCGTCCCGGCGGCCCCCGACGGCCCACCGGTCTCCCGGACCGATTCCCGCCCCCGGCCCCTCCGGAAACCCCGGACCGGCCCGTCCGAGGAGTGGGACGGGGGAGGCGGGGCAAGTGCCCTGCTCGCTAGGGTGGTTGGCATGACCCCGTTGGTGAGCCGCCGCCATGTCGACCACGGCCGCGCCACCACCACGGGCTGTCGCCGCGCCGGCTGACGCGGCCCGTCCCCTTCCCGGCGCCCCGCGCCGGGAGCCGCTCACGCCTCCCGCCGAGCGACCCCCGCACGTCCCGTCCCGGTGCCGCCCGGCGTCCGCACCCGCCCGCACCCGTCCGCCTCCCGGAACAGGACCCGCCATGCGCCCACGTCCCCTGCTGTCCGCGTCCGCCCTGCTCGCCGCCGTCCTGCTCGGCGGCGCGGGCTCCACCGCCACCGCCGCCGCCCCCGGGTTCGGCCCGCCGCCCCCGCAGAACCCGGCCACCGCGCCGAACGGCAACGCCGGGATGCACGGCGACTCGGCCTCCAGCGACACCACCCCGTACCCGGGCCCCGGCGCCGGGCCCGTCGCCTGGAGCCGGACGGCGCTGGCCTCGGCCTGCCCGACGGTGACGGTCGGTCAGGACGGCTACCCCGTCGCGCTGTGCACCACGATCTTCGGCCAGACCCCGACCGTGCACCTGCTGGACCCGGCGACCGGCAAGGACCTGGCCGCGCTGGAACTCCCCAAGGGCGCCCTGTTCGGCGGCGTCTACGCCTACCTCGACCGCGCGGACGCCCTGGTCGCCGTGGACGCGAACGGCGACCTGGTGCGGATCGGTCACCACCGCGCCGCGTCCGGCTGGCAGCTGACGGTCGACCGGCGGACCCCGCTGGCCGCCGCGCTGCCCGCCGGGGACAGCGTCGTCGGCCTCGCCCCCGACTGGGACGGCGCGGTCTGGTTCGCCACCGCCGGCGGCGTGATCGGCACCGCCGACACCGGCACCGGCACGGTCCGCACCCTGGCCACCGGCGAGGGCGTCGCCAACAGCATCTCCACCGTGCCCGGCCACACCGCCGTGGCCACCGACCACGCGCTGTACCTGCTCGGCAAGTCCGCCGACGGCACGCCCGTGGTCCAGTGGCGGGCCCCCTACGACCGGGGCCCGGGCCGCAAGCCCGGCCAGCTCAGCCACGGCACCGGCGCCACCCCCAGCTTCTTCGGGCCCGGCAACGGCACCGAGTACGTGACGATCACCGACAACGCCGCGCCGCACGAGAACCTGCTGGTCTACCGGGTCGACGGCGGCCCGCAGCCGGTCTGCGCCACCCCCGTGCTCACCCGGTGGGCGGCCAGCGGCACCGAGGACGCCGTGATCGCCTCCGGCCGCAGCGTGTTCGTCACCAACACCTACGGCTACCCGTACCCGGCGCTGCCCGCGGGCGCGCCCGCCAGCGTGCCCGCCTCGGCGTCCTTCCAGGGCGGCCTGGCCCGGATCGACCTGAACGAGACCGGCACCGGCTGCGCCACCGTCTGGGAGAGCGACGTCAAGTCGGCGGCGCTGCCCCGGCTCTCGACCGCCGACGGGAAGATCTACACCGTCACGGTGAGCGGCCCGACCGACGCGGCGGGCGCGCAGACCTTCGCCACCTACGCGCACGCCGTCGTCGACCCGGCCACCGGAACCGCGCTGAGCAGCACCGCGTTCGGCATCGGCCTGCTGTACAACCCGCTGCAGATGACCGGCACCACCGCCCCCGACGGCACCCTCTACCAGGGCAGCGAGACCGGCGTGCTCCGGATCGTCCGGAAGTAGCGCGCGGGAGACCTGCCGCTGCCCCGGGCACCTGCCACCCGCACCGCGCCGGCCGGCGGAGCCCGGCCACCCGATCGTTCCGCACGCCGTCGACGGTGCGTACCTGAACTTCACCGATCCGGACCTTCGGGAGTGGCGCACCGCCTACTACGGTGCCAACTACCCGCGGCTGGTGGCCACCAAGCACCGCCACGACCCGGACGGACTGTTCACCTTCCCGCAGTCCATCGGCAGTTGAGCACGTCTCCTCGCAGCCCCGCAGCCCCGCAGCCCCCGCAGCCCCGCCGACCGACCGTCGGCCGGGCCGCCCCGCCCGGAAGGACACCACCGTGTCGCCGCGTACCGCCCGCCCGCGCCGCTATCTGATGTGCCGCCCCGCCCACTTCACCGTCGACTACTCGATCAACCCGTGGATGGACCCGGCCAAGCCCACCGGCACCGGCACCGCCCTCGCCCAGTGGGACCAGCTGCACGCGCTGTTCCTCCGGCTCGGCCACACCGTGGAGCTGATCGACCCCGTCCCCGGCCTGCCCGACATGGTGTTCGCCGCCAACGGCGCCACCGTGGTCGACGGCAAGGTGTACGGCGCCCGCTTCCGGTACCCCGAGCGCACCGCCGAGGGCCCCGCCTACACCGACTGGTTCCGGGCCAACGGCTGGACCGAGGTCCGGGACGCTGAACAGGTCAACGAGGGCGAGGGCGACCTGCTGGTGGTCGGCGAGCGGATCCTGGCCGGCACCGGCTTCCGCACCGAGCGGGCCGCGCACGCCGAGGCCGCCGCCTTCCTCGACCGCGAGGTGGTCACCCTGCGGCTGGTCGACCCGCGCTACTACCACCTCGACACCGCGCTCGCCGTGCTCAGCGACACCGAGATCATGTACCACCCGCCGGCCTTCGACGACGCCTCCCGGGCCCTGCTGGAGCGCCTCTACCCCGACGCGATCACCGCCGGGCCCGAGGACGCCCGGGTGTTCGGCCTGAACGCCGTCTCCGACGGCGCCAACGTGGTGCTCCCCGAGGCCGCCGTCGGCCTGGCCGAGCAGCTGCGCGCACGCGGCTTCCACCCGATCGGCGTCGACCTCACCGAACTGCTCCGGGCCGGCGGCGCCGTCAAGTGCTGCACCCTCGAACTGCGGCCCTGAGTCCGTGAGTTCGCCCGCAGACAACGGGAGGGCCCGGAACCGCCGCAGCGGTTCCGGGCCCTCCCGTCACCCGGTCACACCAGGTCGAAGCGGTCCAGCTCCATGACCTTCGTCCAGGCCGCGGCGAAGTCCTTGACGAACTTCTCCTTCGCGTCGTCCGAGGCGTACACCTCGGCCAGCGCGCGCAGCTCCGAGTTCGAGCCGAACACCAGGTCCGCCCGGGTGCCGGTCCACTTCACCGCGCCCGCGGCGTCCCGCGCCTCGTACACGCCCTGCTCGGAGGCGACCGGCGCCCACGTGCTGCCCAGCGCCAGCAGGTTGACGAAGAAGTCGTTGCTCAGCGTGCCCGGACGCTCCGTCAGCACGCCGTGCTGCGAACCGCCGGTGTTGGCGCCCAGCACCCGCAGGCCGCCGACCAGCACCGTCATCTCCGGGGCGGACAGGTTCAGCAGGTTCGCCCGGTCCACCAGCAGGTACTCGGCCGGCAGCCGGGTGTCCTTGCCCTGGTAGTTGCGGAAGCCGTCGGCCCGCGGCTCCAGCGCGGCGAACGACTCCACGTCGGTCTTCTCCTGCGTGGCGTCCACCCGGCCCGGACGGAACGCCACCTCGACGTCCACGCCGCCCGCCTTCGCGGCCGCCTCGACCGCCGCGGTGCCGCCCAGCACGATCAGGTCGGCCAGCGAGACCTGCTTGCCGCCGCGCGCGTTGAACTCCTGCTGCACGCCCTCCAGCACCCGCAGCACCTGCGCCAGCTGCTCCGGGTCGTTGACCTCCCAGCCGCGCTGCGGCTCCAGCCGGACCCGGGCGCCGTTCGCGCCGCCGCGCTTGTCGCTGCCCCGGAAGGACGCCGCCGAGGCCCAGGCGGTGGACACCAGCTGAGCGGTCGTCAGACCGGACGCCAGCAGCTGCTCCTTGAGCGCCGCCACGTCCGCCGCGTCGATCGGCTCGCCCTGGGCGGCCGGCAGCGGGTCCTGCCAGAGCAGCTCCTCGGACGGGATCTCGGGGCCGAGGTACCGGACCACCGGGCCCATGTCACGGTGCGTCAGCTTGAACCAGGCCCGGGCGAAGGCGTCCGCGAACGCCGCCGGGTCGTTCAGGAAGCGGCGGGAGATCTGCTCGTACGCCGGGTCGAAGCGCAGCGACAGGTCGGTGGTGAGCATCTGCGGGGCGTGCTTCTTCGCCGGGTCGAAGGCGTCCGGCACGGTGCCCGCGCCGCCGCCGTCCTTCGGCTTCCACTGGTGCGCGCCGGCCGGGGACTTGGTCAGCTCCCACTCGTGGCCGAACAGGATCTCGAAGAAGGAGTTGTCCCAGGCGGTCGGGGTGCTGGTCCAGGTCACCTCCAGGCCGGAGGTGATCGCGTCGGCGCCCTTGCCGGAGCCGTAGGAGCTCTTCCAGCCGAGGCCCTGCTCCTCCAGCGGCGCGCCCTCGGGGTCGGCGCCGACGTTGTCGGCCGGGCCCGCGCCGTGGGTCTTGCCGAAGGTGTGGCCGCCGGCGATCAGCGCGACGGTCTCCTCGTCGTCCATCGCCATCCGGCGGAAGGTCTCGCGGATGTCGCGGGCCGCCGCGACCGGGTCCGGGTTGCCGTTCGGGCCCTCCGGGTTGACGTAGATCAGGCCCATCTGGACGGCGCCCAGCGGCTCCTCCAGGTGGCGGTCGCCGGTGTAGCGCTCGTCGCCGAGCCAGGTGGTCTCCGGGCCCCAGTACACGTCCTCGTCGGCCTCCCAGACGTCCGCCCGGCCGCCGCCGAAGCCGAAGGTCTGGAAGCCCATCGACTCCAGCGCCACGTTGCCGGCCAGGATCAGCAGGTCGGCCCAGGACAGCGCCTGGCCGTACTTCTGCTTCACCGGCCAGAGCAGGCGCCGGGCCTTGTCCAGGTTGGCGTTGTCCGGCCAGGAGTTGAGCGGGGCGAAGCGCTGCTGGCCGGCGCCCGCGCCGCCGCGGCCGTCCGAGATCCGGTAGGTGCCGGCGCTGTGCCAGGCCATCCGGACGATCAGCGGGCCGTAGTGGCCGAAGTCGGCCGGCCACCAGTCCTGCGAGGTGGTCAGCACCGTCTCGATGTCCCGCTTCACGGCCGGGAGGTCGAGCGAGGCGAAGGCCGCCGGGTAGTCGAAGTCCGCGCCCAGCGGGTTCGCCACCGCCGGGTTCTTCGCCAGGATCTTCAGGTTCAGCCGGTCCGGCCACCACTGCCGGTTGCCGCCGCCCTGGGTCGGGTGCGCGGCGCGGCCGTGCGCCACCGGGCAGCCTCCCGCACCCTCGGACTTGGGGTCGGTGACGATGGCGTCGTCGTTCTCGGGCATGGGAGTCCCTCCGGGTCGGGCGGATCGCACTCTGCTGACAGGCACCTTGGCTGTTCGCCGGAGCCGATCCTAAGATAGACGAAGTCTAAGTCAAGATGTGGGCCAATCAGGTGGTGATCCCGCTCGAACCGGGGGCGCTGCCGCACCCCTGTACAGTTCGGGCGTCTATTGAGCTGAATGGATGAACAACATGAGTGACCTGCTGGAACGGCTGCGTGACCGGGGCTGGCGGCTGACCTCCCAGCGCCGGGTGGTCGCCGAGGTGCTCGACGGCGACCACGTCCACCTCACCGCCGACGAGGTCCACGCGCGCGCCGCCGCCCGCCTCCCGGAGATCTCCCGCGCCACCGTCTACAACACCCTCGGCGAACTCGTCACCCTCGGCGAGGTCCTCGAAGTCGCCACCGACGGCCGGGCCAAGCGCTACGACCCCAACGCCCACCGCCCCCACCAGCACCTGGTCTGCTCCGCCTGCGGCACCATCCGCGACGTCCACCCCACCGGCGACCCCCTCGCCGCCCTCCCCCCCACCGAACGCTTCGGCTTCGCCCTCACCACCGCCGAAGTCACCTACCGCGGCCTCTGCCCCGACTGCGCCTGACCCCGCCCCCCGGAAACGACGGTGCGGTACGGTCTGCGCCGCTCGGAACGGTCACGTGACGCGACCCGTCGGCCTTCCGGGCGTTGAAGAACGACGCCGCCGAGACCCTGCCGAAGATCGCCGAGAGGCACGCCACCGTCGTCGAGGACGCCGCCGAGGCGAGCCGGCCCCGCGCGGACGCCAGGTTCGGCCGGAACGCCCTGCAGGACGGACCCGCGTTCCAGCAGGAACTGGAGGAGGAACTGCGCCGCCGGGACCTGGACCCCGCGCCGCACGGCATGGAGGCCCCCGCGAGCTTCGGCGCGGTCGAGGACCGGGCCCTGGCCGACCGGGTCGCCGCCATCGGCGGCCTGCCGGAGGGGAAGAACTGGAAGGCCCCGTTCCTCGGCGCGGGCCACACCGGCGGCGGCGTCCCGGAGTGGATCGCCGGACCCACCGAACTCCCGCACAACGCCGAGATCTGGAAGATCACCAAGGGCGGCACCGAGACGCCGCTCGGCTTCCGGGACGCGCACGCCGGACCGTGGAAGCCGTACGTCAAGACCACCGAACAGGCTGCGAGGCCATGATGACTGAACCTGCGGAACGCGAGCACCCGGTCAAGGGCGAGGTCGCGGTCCACCGCGGCGTGCCGTACCCGGCCCGGCCCGCCGCCGACCGGTGGCCGCTGGTCGAGCTGCTGCCCGGGCCCGGACTCCCCGCGCCGGAGGGCGTCCCGGCCCGGTACGCGGAGGACGGCACGGTCGCCGGCCACCCGGTCGCGCCGGAGCGGCTCGACGCCTGGTACGCCGTGCACCGGACCTTCCGCTGGCACGGCGAGCCCTTCGCGTGCACCGAGCGCAAGGGCGGCACGATCGTCGGCGACTACCTCGGCGAGGACGAGGGCTTCGCCGAGGAGTACCTCGAGGAGCGCGCCATCAGCCACTGGGGTGCCTTCCCGCTGGAGGAGGTCACCGACCCGGAGGAGCACCACGAGGACCTGCTCGGCCCCCGCCTCGCCCTGATCCGACGGCTCGACGAGGCGCACCACTTCCGCCCCGAGGCGTACGCCGTCCTGCACGGCACCACCCACGCCGCGGCCGCCGAACTCGACCCCGCGGGCGAGGTGCGGCTGATCGCTCCCGACGGCACCCGGCCGGCGGTCACCCCGAACCAGCTGGACGCCTGGTACCTGACCCACTGGACCTTCACCTGGCGGGGCGGCCCCTTCGACGCCGTCGGCACCGACCAGGGCCGGATCAAGGGCGTGTACACCGGCGGCAGCTGGGGCTTCGCCGACAACTACCAGCTCCGCCCGGAACAGGGCCCCGACGGCCGGCACGACCGCTACACCGCGGCGGTCGACCTGGACAGCGTCACCGACCTCGAACAGCACCGCACCGACCTGCTCGCCGCCCACCGCTGAACCCCGCCCGCTGAACCCTGCCTGCCCGGCGGCCGCCCCAGGCCGCCGGGCGCACGGGGCGGGAACCGGAGGCAACGGGCGGAAAAAGTAGAAGACCCCAGCTCAGCTGGGGTCTTTCCTGGTGTCCGAGGGGGGACTTGAACTCTCCACTCGGGCACCAGCCTTTGTTGGTTCTGACCTGCGAAAACGCCTCTGAGAACCCGCCTGCCCGGCCACTTGGCTTCCTGACCCGACCTGGGTGTTTCCGAGTGCTTCGGACCGCTGTTGGTCATGGGTTGGTCACGTGACCATCCGTCGTGCGTGGAGCCTCGTACAGGAGATTCGGCAAAGCCCTGACAGGGGCGGCCCCATCGGAGCATGATCCGACCAATGCAACCGGGCGCAACCGATTCGACGCGGGAGGACCACATGGCGCTACGTTTCGTGGGCAAGGACGACAAGTCGGGTGACCACGGCTCCCCGACCGTTTTCGTGGACGAGGATACGTCCGACTTCATCGTCCAGGGTTGGAAGATCGACGCGGCCACTGAGGAGCAGGTGCTTGCGGCTGGATCGATCCCGGACCATGAGACCGTGGTCCGCATCCCGGCTCGCATGGCGAAGGTTCTCAAGGAGGCGCTGAATGTCGCAGAGCTTGAGTAGTTTTGCGGACCTCCTACGGTCAGCGAAGCGGTCGGCGCTGCACCTTGAGATGCGTGATGTCTACACGGTCGAGAGTGAGGCCGAGGGGTTGCAGGCATGGCGGGAGGGCCACCGACTGGACCCCGCTGACCGGGAGTCCTGGTGGAGGCCGTGGCTCGACCTGGTGCAGGAGGTCACCGGCAAGGGAGTTGCCGTCCGGCGCGCCCGGGTCGTTTCGGAGCCCGTGAGCGAGTACATCAGGTACGAGCACTCATTCACGTTCACCAATGTCGCCGGAGGCGAGGAGGTCCGGTGGCTGCCGAGGCGCAATGCCTCTGATCTCGCTCTGCCGGGGAACGACTTCTGGCTGTTCGACGGTCGGATCGTGCAGTTCAACGTGTTCGACGGCGATGGTCGGTGGGTTCACACAGACGAGACCGAGGAACCGGCAGTGGCTCAGCTCTGTGCCTCAGCCTTTGCAGCGGTGTGGGAACGCGCTGTCCCGCACGAGAAGTTCACTCTCTGATCGTTCATCATCGCTGGCCAGACCATGTCCTCATCGCCGCTTTCCACTGCCCAGGCAGCACGCAAGGCCCTCGCCGATCGCCTGGACCAGATTCGGCGGGACTCCGGGAAGTCCGGACTGGAGCTGGCAGCCGAGTGCGGGTGGCACAAGTCGAAGTCCTCACGGATTGCCCGTGGCCTGACCGTGCCGTCGGACGTGGACATTCGAGCCTGGTGCCGTGCCTGCGGAGCTGAGGACCAGGCCGCAGATCTGATCGCAGCCTCACGCACAGTCGAGTCGATGTACGTCGAGTGGCGCGAGATCCACCGCGACGGCATGAAACACGTCCACGAAAAGACCGTGCCGCTCTACCAACGGACCCGCAACTTCCGGGTGTACGCGTCGAACGTCATGCCCGGGATGGTGCAGACCGCCGCATACGCGGCTGGGCTACTTCAAGCGATCACGGTCTTCCAGGGCACACCCAACGATGTTGAGCAAGCCGTAGAGGCGCGCTTGAAGCGGTCCCGGGTGATCCGAGAGGGAGACCACCGGTTCGCACTGGTCCTTGAAGAGACTGTCCTGCACCACGACGTGGGCGAGCCTGGTGCGATGGTCGAGCAACTGCAACATCTGCTGATGATCATGCGACAGCAGAATGTCTCCCTGGGCATCATTCCGTTCCGAGCCCCGCGAACCGTCTGGCCCCTGGAGGCTTTCTACGCCTTCGACGACAGTTTGGTCGCTGTCGAAACCCTGACCGCAGAGGTCAATGTGACTGCCCCCAGAGAGATCAGGACGTACCTCCGCGCCTTCGAGGGGCTGTCCAGGATCGCGGTACGCGGCCCGGAGGCAAGAGCCTGCATCGAGAGAGCTCTCGACCTCTTCACCTGAACCCGTGCAACCGAGTGCAACCGCGTGGACCCTCGATGCCGCTGCTCCCTACCTTCGAATCATTGGTTAGGGCCAAGCGGTGGGAGTCAGCCATGTCTGTCGGGGTGGAAAGTGCTTCGGCCCGTTCGACCAGCCACGTGATGCGGTACGAGGTGGTGCGGGCGGGCGAGTGGTACGTCATCAGAGATGTGCTGCTGGGCGGGTTGTGCTGTCTTCCGGACGGGTCCGGCCGCCCGGTGCTGTTGACGTTCCCGGACGCTTATCACGGGCGTCTGTGGCTGATGCAGGCGGATACGCGCAGGGCGTATGCCGCGAGCGTGACGAGGATCAGGGCGGCGAGCGGTGAGAAGCCGCGGGCCGAGGATCTGCCGTTGCTGGCGTTCGACCTGTACCTGCCCGCCGGTGGCGGCCGTGGGTGAGGGGGATGGGCTTGCGGCCGGCCTCCGGAGAGGGGGCGGCGGTGGCGGAGCGGAGACAGGCGGTGCTTCGGTACCGGGCCTGTCGGGCGCGGGAGCGGTCCGGGGTGTGTCGGCGGCGGCGACGGCGGTCCTGGTCGTGGTTCTGCTGGCTGTCCTGTGCAGGGGTTGAGGGGTGAGTGACGCTGCTGCTGAACGGCGGATGCGGGAAAGGGCGTTCGGGATTGCTTCCCGGTTGGCTGCGGCCTCGGGGGGTGAGGTGCGTATCGCCGGTCTTCCGGAAGGTGTCCGGCTCGATCTGGACGTGTCCGGGAGCGGGGCGGACCGTCAGGCTGTTGCGGAAGCCCTGTGGGAGGCCGATCGGTTCGGCCACATGTGGCGGTGCGGGCGGGATCATGTCTGGTGCGAGTTCGATCTGTGGTCGGAGCCGCGTCCCGCTCCGGTTGCTCGCGCCGCTGTGTGGCGGCCCCCGCCGTCCGTGGGTCCGCCGCATTCCAGTGCTTTCCGGTTCGGGGGGTTGGGGGTGGGCGGTGGGCCGGAGGTGGCGGTCAACGTTCTGGGGTATGTGGCGGTCCGTGCTGCCGAACGCCCGTCCGAGGTGGCGGTGTTGTCCGCTGCCGGGTGGGAGATGTTGAGAGAGGCGATCAAGGCGGGGAAGTTCGGGGCCGTGATCACGTCGTGCGACGCGTAGGCGACGGAAGCAACGAAAGAAGCCCCGGTCTGTCGGCCGGGGGCTTCTTTGCTTCGAGCGTCAGAGCAGGGAGAGGAACGGGTTCGCTGCCGTGGATGGCTGCGGGCGAAGTGGGTTTACGGGTACGGGGGTTGGGGTCGTCCGGTAGGTGTCGATGCGGACGACCGTCGTCGGGGCGTCGTCATGCCGGGTTCGCGGTCGGCTGATCGGAGCGTGACCGGGGGTGTCGTCGGTGAGGGTGTAGACGGTGGCGGGTCGGCCGAGGCCGGAGCGGTCGAGGGTGACCGTGATTCCGGGCAGGGCCTTGACCTGTTCGGCGGTGGCACCGACGAACGGCAGCAGTTCGGAAGACCGTGCCTTGCCCCCGTGCATCTCGATCCGGGCCCGGACCTTCTCCGCCAGGGTCGGCGTCCGGCGTGCGGGCTTGGCCGTGTCGGTGCCGCCGGTGATGCCGACGGCGCAGCGGACGCTGTGGCGTACGAGGGAGAACGCGGCGGACAGTCGGGCGTGGGTGATGGTCTCGGACTGCTCGGAGGCGGCGAGGCAGGCCGCTACCCGGATGGTCTGTTCGGCGGTGCGCTCGACGTAGACGGCCTGGGTCTCGGGCAGGGTCTCGGAGATGATGCGGGCATAGCGCCGGACGGTGTGCCAGAGCTGTCGGGCGTCGTCGGCGAGGCTGATCACGCGGTTGCGGGTGGTGGCCCAGGCGTAGGCGTCCGTGAGGTCCCACCCGTCCACCTGGGGCAGGGTGGTGCTGTCGTCGTCCAGCATCGGGACCGAGCGCAGGGTGAAGGGCATGATCCGGTTGTAGGACCCTCCGGCGGCCTCGGTGTCGCCGACGTACTTGGTCCAGTCCGAGGGGGTGATGTGGGTGTGCATCACCAGGGCCGGGTCCTCGATCGCCTGGGCACCCTCCTTGGTGGTGTTGCGGATCGGCGCGCCGTCCCAGGCGCTGCGCAGTCTGGCGGTGAACGACGGGTCCCGCCTCACCCGGCGCAGGACCTCGGACCACTCCTCTTCGACGGCCAGGGCCCGGACGTCCCGTCCGGCCTCCGTCTCCTGCGTGGCTTCTGCCTGCTCGGCCAGGTAGTTGACCAGGGACGCGCCGGAGGTGATGCCGGAGGTGGTGTTCGCGTCCAGGAACCGGCCGATGGCCGGAGACACGATGTGCCGGGCGGCCCGCAGCGCGGTGCCCTTGCCCTTGCCCGTTCCGCCGACCAGGGCCGACCACACCAGGGCCGGGCGGGCGCTGCCCCGGCCGGACACCTTCTCGGCGGCCTTCGAAACCATCACCGGCCCGAGACGGCTGCTGAAGGTCAACCCGGCGCACACCGCCAACCCTCCGACGGAACGCCAGATCAAGGCGGCAGAGCCGGACTTCCCGACCCTCAACGACCAGGAGACGGCGCAGTTCCTCACCGAGATATGGAAGCCGTGCAAGAACCGGGCCTGCGACGACGGGCTCACGCATCACTGCCTGCGGGACGCTCCGCTGTGGACCTCCCACGCGGCCACCTCGTGTCACCGCAGCGAAGTCCTGGGATGGATGTGGGACCTCATCAACTGGGACGAGGGCTCCATCGAACTCGCCTGGGTGGTGGTCGAGGAGGGCAACACCTACCGGCTGCGCAAGCTCACCAAGGACGGGGACGACAACGCCGTCATCTATGTGGATCAGGCACTGATGAACGTCCTCAAGTGGCAGCGCGAGCGCCAGCAGCAGGAGCGGGCGCTTCTCGGGGCGGCCTGGGTGGATCACGGCCTGGTCTTCGCCCGGGACGGTTTCAAGCTCCACAGGGGCCGAGAGGCCGGAGGGCCGCAGGATCCGGAGAAGGTGTCCGCCCGCTGGCGGACGGCCCGCAACCGGCTCCACCTGCCGGAGACGTTCCGGCTGCACGACTGGCGGGGATCGAAGATCACGAACGATCTCGACAACCACGAGAACCCGGTGGAGGTCTCCGCCAACGCCCGGCACCACTCGCCGGGCTACACGATGGCCCGCTACGGGCGGCGTCGTGCCGAGGGAGCGAAGAAGTTGGCGGCATCAAGCGCCGGCCGAATCGGCCTCGCATCCCTGGTCTGACCAGGGGACTTCTCCGGCTGTTGGTCACGTGGTTGGTCACGCCACTGCCCGGAAAAGCAAAAAACCCCTCGTGAAGAGGGGTCTGTGCTGGTGTCCGAGGGGGGACTTGAACCCCCACGCCCGATAAAGGGCACTAGCACCTCAAGCTAGCGCGTCTGCCATTCCGCCACCCGGACCGGGTGTTCACCTCGGGGCTTCCTTGCGGCTGCCCCCTGGCGACAGAGAGAACATTACCAGGCTCGCGGAGTGCTTCTCACCTGCGTTTTCGGGGGTCGGGGCGGGGTGCGGCGGAGGAGTGGGGCGGAACGGGGCAAGTCGGGCGCGGGGTGGGGGTGGGGCGAGGTGATTGTGCTGGTGGGCGCGGGGGCGGGGGGAGGTCGGACGGGCGTTCCGGTGGCAGCAGTGGGCCGAGGGGGAGACGGGACCGGGCAGGAGGGTGCAGGAGGCGCACCGAATCGGTCGGGAACCTTCACGACACGCGTAGTTCCAGTCCCGGTGCGGGTCATCGGAGGGTGCTCTCCTAGCCTCTGTGCACCAGGGAGCCTTGAGCGGAACGCCCGATTCCCGACAGCCGCCGCCGGCCAGGACCGGCGCGGGAGCCTCCCGTTCACCGCGTGAAGGGCGGCATGCCGTGGAACAGACCGAGTGGACGGCGGCGGCGGACGCCACCGGCTGGTGGCCCGGCCGCGAACCCCAGCCCGGCCCGGGGGCCGGGGTGTGGCGGTTCTCGGCGGTCTCCAACGAGGCGTCGGTGCCGCGCACCCGGCACGCCGTGCGGGACCGGCTGCTGGCCCAGGGGATGGCGGGCCAGCGCTACCAGGAGCTGGTGGACGACCTGCTGCTGATCGTCTCCGAACTGGTGTCCAACGCGGTCACCCACGCCGCGGTGCTCTCCCCGGAGGTGGTCTGCGAGCTGGCCATCGACCCGGACCGGGTGCGGATCGCGGTGATCGACCGCCACCCGTACCGCCCCAAGGCGCAGGAGAACGACCCGGCCCGCCCGGGCGGCCGCGGCCTGCTGCTGGTCAAGAGCGTCACCCTGCAGGCCGGCGGCGAGTGCGACGTGGAGCGCACCGCCGACGGCGGCAAGGTGATCTGGGCCAGCCTGCCGCTGCCGAGGCCGGCCGCCGCCGGGGCGGGCACCGACCCCGACGACGACCCGGACTACTGAGACCCCGTGAGACCCCATGACCCCGTGAGCCCCCGTCGGCCGAACAGCAGCAGGACAGCGACTCCTACCAGTCGTGGCCGGCGATCTCCCGGATGCCCGGCAGCGCGGCCTCGAAGACCGTCTCGAACCAGACCGAGAACGGCTTCTCGGCGCGCAGCTCGCGCAGCTCGGCCGCGGTGACGAACCGGGTGTCCTCGACCTCCTCCGGGGCCGGGTCCGGCACGGCGGTGACCAGTCCCACGAACAGGTGGTTCCACTCCCGCTCGATCAGGCCGCTGGCCTCGTCCGGCAGGTCGTAGCGGACGGTGCCCGCCTCGCACAGCAGGGCCGGGGCGACGCCCAGTTCCTCGGCGGTGCGGCGGGCCGCGGCGACGAAGGGCTGCTCGCCGGGGTAGGGGTGGCCGCAGCAGGTGTTCGACCAGACCCCGGGGGAGTGGTACTTGCCCAGCGCCCGGCGCTGCAGCAGCAGGCGGCCCTGGCGGTCGAAGAGGAAGACCGAGAAGGCCCGGTGCAGCCGGCCCGGCTGCTGGTGGGCCCAGTGCTTCTCGCCGGTGCCGATGGTCACGCCGTCGTCGTCGACCAGCTCCAGCCGGATCTCGCCCGGGGCGGCGGACTCCGGCGCGACGGCGCCGAGGGTGTCGGGCGTTCCGGTCGGACTGACAGCAGGACTCATGGGCTCGGATGCCCCTTTCGGCACGCGGACCGGGGCCGCCGCCCCGGCCGGGGCCGGGGGCCGCCCACCCCGGTCCTGAGGTCGGCTGCGCGCACGTCGGCCCGGACCGGCCGGTCCGCCGACGGCGTCGGTGCCCAAGTCTGCCGCATGCCCGGGGGGCCGCGGGCCCGCGACGCACAGCCCGGGGGAAGAGGACCGGACGACCGGCAAAAGTGTTCGATTCGCGGTCGTTCCCGGACACCGGCCGGTCACCGACCGGCCACGGACGATCGGCGAACGGCCCCGGGCCGCGTACGGGCCGTTCGCCGAGGTCGCCTACCATCAGTGGCACCGGGCCGCCCGCAGGGAACGCCCGCTCGGCGCGCCGCAGCCGCGGCCGCACCCAGGCCCGCGCGGCGACGGCACCGAACCGGTTCGGCCGCCGGGCGGCACCCGAGACACCCAGGAGTCCCGCATGATCGGCCTCGTCCTGGCCGCCGGCGCCGGCCGCCGGCTCCGTCCCTACACGGACACCCTGCCCAAGGCGCTGGTGCCGGTGGACGGCGAGCGGACGGTGCTCGACCTGACGCTCGGGAACTTCGCGGAGGTCGGCCTGCGGGAGGCCGCGATCGTGGTCGGCTACCGCAAGGAGGCGGTGCACGAGCGCAAGGCGGAGCTGGAGCGGAAGTACGGCGTCAAGCTCACCCTGGTCGAGAACGACAAGGCCGAGGAGTGGAACAACGCCTACTCGCTGTGGTGCGCCCGCGAGCTGTTCGCCGAGGGCCTGCTGCTCGCCAACGGCGACACCGTGCACCCGGCCTCGGTGCAGCGCACCGTGCTGGACGGCAACGCCCGCCGGGCCAAGGAGGGCAACGCCCCCGGCATCCTGCTGGCGCTGGACACCGTGAAGAAGCTCGCCGACGAGGAGATGAAGGTCGTCGTCGACCCCGAGCTGGGGGTGCGCCGGATCACCAAGCTGATGGACCCGCTGGACGCCACCGGCGAGTACATCGGCGTCACCGTGATCAACCCGTCCGCCGCCGCGCCGCTCGCCGACGCGCTCAAGGCGGTCTACGAGCGCGACCCGCAGCTGTACTACGAGGACGGCTACCAGGAGATGGTCGACCGCGGGCTGACCATCGACGTGCAGCCGATCGGCGAGGTCGCCTGGGTCGAGATCGACAACCACGAGGACCTCGCCAAGGCCCGGGGGATCGCGTGCCAGTACTGACCCGCCTGGTCCCCTCGCCGGTCTTCGTGGAGATCCGCGCCGGGGCGCTGGACTCGCTCGGCGGCATCCTGGCCGACCAGCGGCTGTCCTCCGGCGGCCGGATCGCGGTGGCGATCAGCGGCGGCTCCGGCGCCCGGCTGCGCGCCCGGCTGGAGCCCGCGCTGCCGGTCGCCGACTGGTACCCGGTCACCGACGGCACCCTGGACGCCGCGGTGCTGCTGGCCGAAGAGATCCGCGACGGCCACTACGACGCGCTGGTCGCGCTCGGCGGCGGCAAGATCATCGACGCCGCCAAGTACGCCGCCGCCCGGGTCGGCCTGCCGGTGGTGTCGGTCGCCACCAACCTCGCCCACGACGGCATCTGCTCCCCGGTCGCCACCCTCGACAACGACGCCGGCCGCGGCTCCTACGGGGTGCCCGGGCCGCTCGGCATCGTGGTCGACCTGGACGTGGTCGCCGAGGCCCCGAAGCGCTTCGTGGCGGCCGGGATCGGCGACGCCCTCTCCAACATCTCCGCCTGCGCGGACTGGGAGCTCTCGCACGCCGTCACCGGCGAACCCGTCGACGGGCTCGCCGTGGCGATGGCCCGCGCGGCGGGCGAGAACCTGCTCCGGCACCCCGGCACCCTGGACGACCCGGACCTGCTGACCACGCTGGCGGAAGCCCTGGTACTGTCCGGCATCGCGATGAACATCGCGGGCAGCACCCGGCCCAGCTCGGGGGCCTGCCACGAGATCTCGCACGCCCTGGACGTGCTGCACCCCAAGCGGTCCGCCCAGCACGGCGAGCAGGTCGGCCTCGGTGCGGCCTTCGCCTGCCACCTGCGGGGCGAGCGGGAGCTGTCCGGACTGATCGTGGAGCGCCTGCGCTCGCACGGCCTGCCGGTGACCGCCGATCAGCTCGGCTTCACCGAGGCGGAGTTCACCGAAGCGGTGCACTACGCTCCGAACACCAGACCGGGGCGCTTCACCATCCTCGAACACCTCGACCTTCCCGTCACAGACATCAGGGACGCGTACGCCGACTATGTCCAAGCCGTCAACAGCTGAACGCCCTCCGGTCGACCTGACCCGTCGCCCGTCGATCGAGGAGCTCCGGGCGGTCATCCACCCCGAGGGCATGCTCCAGCGCCGCAGCGCCGAGCACTGGGCCGGCCGCCTGTACATGCGGAAGATCTCGCTGCGGATCACCCGCGTGCTGTCGACCGTCACGGTGATCACGCCCAACGGCCTGACCTACCTGATGATGCTCACCGGCATCCTGGCCGGCGCCGCCCTGGTGGTCCCCGGCCTGACCGGCGCGATCCTCGGCGCCCTGCTGATCCAGGTCTACCTGCTGCTGGACTGCGTGGACGGCGAGGTCGCCCGCTGGCGCCGGCAGACCTCGCTCACCGGCGTCTACCTGGACCGGGTCGGCCACTACATGTCCGAGGCCGCGCTGCTCACCGGCCTCGGCCTGCGGGCCGCCGACCTGTTCCACCGCGAGGGCGCCGCCGCCTGGCAGTGGGCCTTCCTCGGCACGCTGGCCGCGCTCGGCGCCATCCTGATCAAGTCCGAGACCGACCTGGTCGACGTGGCCCGGGCCCGCTCCGGGCTGACCGCCGTCGAGGACAGCGCCTCGGTGCCGCGCTCCACCGCCGTCGCCAAGGCCCGCCGGGCCGCCTCGCTGCTCAAGTTCCACCGCCTGGTCGGCGCCGTCGAGGCCTCGCTGTTCGTCCTGGCCGCCGGCATCGCCGACGCGGTCCGCGGCGACCTGTTCTTCACCCGGCTCGCGGTCGTGGTGCTGGCCGCCATCGCGATGCTGCAGACCGTCCTGCACCTGCTGTCCATCGTGCTGTCCAGCAGGCTGCGATGAGCGACGACTTCCGCCTCGGCGCGGTCATCATCACGATGGGCAACCGGCCCGCCGAGCTGAACGCCCTGATCGAGTCGGTGCGCGCCCAGCAGGGCCCGCCGGTCGAGCTCGCGGTGGTCGCCAACGGCGCCCCGCTGCCGCCGCTGCCCGAGGGCGTGCGCAGCGTCGAGCTGCCGGAGAACCTGGGCATCCCGGGCGGCCGCAACGTCGGCATCGAGCTGTTCGGCCCGGACGGCCGGGACGTCGACGCGGTGCTCTTCCTGGACGACGACGGCCTGCTGCCGAACACCGACTCGGCGCGGCTGCTGCGCGAGGCGTTCAGCGCCGACCCGCGGCTGGGCATCGTGTCCTTCCGGATCGCCGACCCGGAGACCGGCACCACCCAGCGCCGGCACGTGCCCCGGCTGCGGGCCAGCGACCCGCTGCGGGCCTCCCGGGTCACCACCTTCCTCGGCGGCGCCAGCGCGGTGCGCTCCGCGGTCTTCCCGCAGGCCGGGCAACTGCCTGCGGAGTTCTTCTACGCGCACGAGGAGACCGACCTGGCCTGGCGGGCGCTGGACGCCGGCTGGGCCATCGACTACCGCCCGGACGTCGTGCTGTTCCACCCGGCGACCTCCCCGGCCCGGCACGCCGCGTACTTCCACAACGTGGCCCGCAACCGGGTCTGGCTGGCCCGGCGGAACCTTCCGGCCCCGCTGGTGCCCCTCTACCTGGGGACCTGGTTCCTGCTGACCCTGGCCCGCCGCCCCTCCGGTCCGGCGCTCAAGGCCTGGCTCGGCGGATTCCGGGCCGGCTGGGCCGAGCCGTGCGGCCCGCGCCGTCCGATGCGGTGGTCCACGGTCTGGCGCTTGACCAGGCTCGGCAGACCGCCAATCATCTGATCGCAACCGGTCGGAGGTCCCCGCCGGCCGCACGCGGCAGCAGCAGAGTTCCTCGCGGTACCACCCGGTTCCCCGCCCGTCCCCCCGGGCGGGGGATTTCGACCCCCTGAAGGACGAATGTGTCGACACTGAGTGACCCGGTCAACCTCTCCGCACCAAGGGGTACCGACGCGGGTCTGACCCCGAAGCAGCTCGCGGACAAGTACGGGCTGTCCGTCAGTGGCAAGCGGCCGAGCCTGCCGAAGTACGTGCGCCAGCTGTGGGCGCGGCGCGCGTTCATCAGCGCCTTCGCGACCGCGCGCCTGGTCGCGCAGTACACCACCGCGAAGCTCGGCCAGGTCTGGCAGGTGCTCACCCCGCTGCTCAACTGCGCGGTGTTCTACCTGGTCTTCGGTGTGATCATGAAGAGCCGGGACGGCGTCCCGGTCTACATCGCCTGGCTGTGCGTCGGCGTCTTCGTCTTCCAGTTCTCGCAGAGCGCGATCCAGGCCGGCACCCGGTCGATCTCCGACAACCTGGGCCTGATCCGGGCGCTGCACTTCCCGCGGGCCTGCCTGCCGATCGCCTTCACCGTGATCCAGCTCCAGCAGCTGCTGATCTCGATGGTGGTGCTGGTCGCGATCGTGCTGAGCAGCGGGATCGCCCCGGCGATGACCTGGTTCCTGATCATCCCGATCCTGCTGCTGCAGTCGCTGTTCAACACCGGCCTGGCCATGGTGATGGCCCGGGTCGGCTCGAAGACCTCCGACATCTCGCAGCTGATGCCGTTCCTGCTGCGCACCTGGATGTACGTCTCGGGCGTGATGTACAGCGTCTCCGGCTACATCCAGAACTGGCCGCCGCTGTGGCGGACGCTGTACTCCTGGAACCCGGCGACCATCTACATGGACCTGATGCGCTACGCGTTCATGCCGGACAGCTTCAACAAGCACATCTACGACGGCCACCTGGACGCGCAGGGGAACGCGACGCCCAAGGCGCTGATCCTGCCCGACCACATCTGGATCATGGCCGGCACCTGGGCGGTCGTCGCCTTCGTCGTCGGCTTCGTGTTCTTCTGGAAGGCCGAGGAGGAGTACGGCCGTGGCTGACGCAGCTCTCGACACCGTCAAGGAGGCCACCGCGGTGGACGCCGACCAGGCCCGGGTCCCCACCGTGGTGGTGGACGACGTGCACATCGTCTACAAGGTGCACGGCGCGGGCGCCGGCAAGGGCAGCGCCACCTCCGCGCTGAGCCGGATCATCACCCGCAAGAAGTCGCCCGCGATCCGCGAGGTGCACGCGGTGCGCGGCATCAGCTTCACCGCGTACAAGGGCGAGGCGGTCGGCCTGATCGGCTCCAACGGCTCCGGCAAGTCGACCATGCTGGCGGCGATCGCCGGCCTGCTGCCGACCGAGCGGGGCGCCATCTACACCAACGGCCAGCCCTCGCTGCTGGGCGTGAACGCGGCGCTGATGAACGACCTGACCGGCGAGCGCAACGTGGTGCTGGGCTGCCTGGCGATGGGCATGTCCCCGGCCCAGGTGCGCGAGCGCTACGAGGACATCGTCGAGTTCTCGGGCATCAACGAGAAGGGCGACTTCATCTCGCTGCCGATGCGCACCTACTCCTCCGGCATGGGCGCCCGCCTGCGGTTCTCCATCGCGGCGGCGAAGACCCACGACGTGCTGCTGATCGACGAGGCCCTCGCCACCGGCGACCAGGGCTTCCAGCAGCGCTCCAAGGCCCGGATCAACGAGCTGCGCAAGGCGGCCGGCACGGTCTTCCTGGTCAGCCACGACAACAACTCGATCCGCGAGGTCTGCGAGCGGACGATCTGGATCGAGCACGGCGAGCTGATCATGGACGGCCCGACCGAGGAGGTCGTCCGGCGGTACGAGAAGGGCGAGCGCCCCTGACCGGGGCGCGGTCGCACGGCGCCCGGCCCGGGGGGCGGGGGGGGGGGCCCCCCCGCCCCCCCCCCCCCCCCCGGGGGGGGGGGGGCCGC
>NZ_JBIUTD010000025.1:53785-116570 GCF_044741705.1 Kitasatospora sp. NPDC088134
CCGTGGCGGTGGGCGGGGGGTCCGCGGGGGGCGCGCCCCCCGGCGGGGGGGGGGGCCGCCCGGCGCGGGGCGGGGGCCGGGGGCGCGGCCCCCGGGCCCCCGGCCCTGCGCCGTGCGGCGGGTCGAGCAGCGGGTGAAGGCGGGGCGACGGATGCGTGTCCGGTGCGCGGTGGCGGCCGGGACCGGTGTAGAACGGGGGAGTGACGGCTGTGTCGGCTTCAACTAAGTCAGATAACCAGACAGCGGCGTTGACGCTGGACAAGGCGGACCTGGAGAACTTCCCGGTCGCCCCGTCCTTCCTGCCCGCGGCCTGGCGCAACGACCTGATGGCGGTCTACGGCTTCGCCCGGCTGGTCGACGACGCCGGCGACGGCGACCTCGCCGACCCGGCCGCCGCCGCCCACCTGCTGGACGTCCCCGGCGCGCCCGGCGACGACGGCTTCCGGCTCGCCCTGCTGGACGGCCTGGAGCACGACCTCGACCGGGCCTTCGCCACCGCCCTCGGCGGTGTCGACGACACCCCGGGCGGCACCGTGCTCGGCACCGCGGCCGGCGAGCCCCGGCACCCGCTGATGCGCGCCCTGGTCCCGGTGATCGAGCGGCACGCCGTCACCCCCGAACCGTTCCGGCGGCTGATCGAGGCCAACCGGGTGGACCAGACCACCACCCGCTACCCGGCCTACGCCGACCTGCGGCACTACTGCACGCTCTCCGCCGACCCGGTCGGCCGCCTGGTGCTCGCGCTGGCCGGCCGCGCCACGCCCGAGCGGATCGAGCGCTCCGACGACATCTGCACCGCCCTGCAGATCGTCGAGCACCTGCAGGACGTCGCCGAGGACTTCGGGCGCGGCCGGATCTACCTCCCGCAGGAGGACCTGGCGACCTTCGGCGTCACCGAGGACGACCTCGCCCGGCCCACCGCCTCCCGCGCCGTGCGCCAGCTGGTCGCCTGGGAGGCGAGCCGGGCCCGGACCCTGCTCGACCGCGGCGCCCCGCTGGTGGGTACGGTGCACGGGAGGCTCCGACTGCTGCTGGCGGGATTCACCGCCGGCGGATACGCGGCCCTGGACGCCATCGCGGCGGCCGGGTTCGACGTGCTCGCGCACCGGGCGAAGCCCGACAAGCGCCACCTGGCCGGCCGGGCGGCGGCACTCTTCGTGAAGGGAAGGTGAGCGCCCGCGTGGGGGCATCACCACTGGCGTCCGCGCCGGTCATGGCGGCCTACCGGTACTGCGAGGCGGTCACCGCCCTGCAGGCCCGCAACTTCAGCTACGGCATCCGCCTGCTGCCCGAGCCCAAGCGGCTCGCGATGTCCGCGCTGTACGCGCTGGCCCGCCGGGTCGACGACATCGGCGACGGCGAGCTGCCCGCCGAGCAGAAGCACGAGGCGCTGGCCCGCACCCGCGCCCTGCTCGACGAGATCCGGGCCGGCGAGGTCGCCGAGGAGGACACCGACCCGATCAAGGTCGCCCTCGCCGACGCGGCCCGCCGCTTCCCGATCCCGCTCGGCGGCTTCGACGAGCTGATCGACGGCGTCGAGATGGACCTCAAGGGCGTCGAGTACGCCACCTTCGAGGAGCTCAAGGTCTACTGCCGCTGCGTGGCCGGCTCGATCGGCCGGCTCTCGCTCGGCGTCTACGGCTGCGAGGACGAGAAGCGCGGCGCGGAGTACGCCGACACCCTCGGCCTGGCCCTGCAGATCACCAACATCCTGCGCGACCTGCGCGAGGACGCCCTGAACGGCCGCACCTACCTGCCCACCGAGGACCTGGTCCGGTTCGGCTGCCAGCAGGGCTTCGCGCTGCCGCGGCTCCCGGTCGGCGCCGACTTCACCGGCCTGATCGCCTTCGAGGCCGACCGGGCCCGGCGCGCCTTCGAGGAGGGCCTGCGGCTGCTGCCGATGCTCGACCGCCGCAGCCGCGCCGCCACCGCCGCGATGGCCGGCATCTACCACCGCCTGCTCGGCCGGATCGCCGCCGACCCGCACTCGGTGCTCCGCGGCCGGGTCTCGCTGCCCGGCTGGGAGAAGGCGTACGTGGCACTGTCCGGGCTCGCCGGAGGGCGTTCTTGATTCTCGCGCCAGTTCTGTCACGCTGTGTCAACGGGGCCCCGGGGCGCTTCCGCACCTCGCCGCCCCCGCAGTCCACCGCAGTCCGGGAGGACCGATGAGCACGCCGACGCCCCCGCGGGAACGCACCGCCGTGGTGGTCGGCGGCGGCCTCGCGGGCATCACGGCGGCCCTCCGGCTCGCCGACGCCGGGGTCCGCACGACCCTGCTGGAGGCCCGCCCCCGGCTCGGCGGCCTGGCCTTCTCCTTCCAGCGCGGCGACCTGACCGTCGACAACGGCCAGCACGTCTTCATGCGCTGCTGCACCGCCTACCGCGGCCTGGTCGACCGGCTCGGCGCCGACGCCCTGGTCGAGCTCCAGGACCGGCTGGACGTCCCGGTGCTCGGCCTCGCCGCCGACGGCACCCGCAGCCTCGGCCGGCTCCGCCGCGCCGACCTGCCGGTCCCGCTGCACCTGGCCGGCAGCCTGGCCGGCTACCGGCACCTGTCCCCGGCCGACCGGCTGCGGGTGGTGCGCGGCGCGCTCGCCCTGCAGCGGCTCGACCTCGCCGACCCGGCGCTGGACGAAATCTCCTTCGGCGACTGGCTGCGCCGCAACGGCCAGACCCCGGCCACCGTCGCGGCGGTCTGGGACCTGGTCGGCGTCGCCACCCTGAACGCCACCGCCGACCGCACCTCGATGGCGCTGGCCGCGATGGTGTTCAAGACCGGCCTGCTCTCCGACCCCGGCGCCGCCGACATCGGCACCGCCCGGGTCCCGCTCGGCGAGATCCACCACGACCGGGCGCTGGCCGCGCTGGAACGGGCCGGCGTCCGGGTGCTGCTGCGCACCCGGGCCGCCGAGCTGAAGGCCGCCGAGCCCCACGCCGTCCGGCTGGAGGGCGGCGAACTGCTCACCGCCGACACCGTGGTGCTGGCCGGCGCCCAGGACACCGCCGCCGCCCTGCTGCCGCCCGGCGCGATCCCCGAACAGCACCGGCTGGCCGGGTTCGGCACCGCCCCGATCCTGAACGTGCACGTGGTCTACGACCGGCGGCTGATCCGCCGCCCGTTCTTCGCGGCGCTCGGCTCCCCGGTCCAGTTCGTCTTCGACCGCACCCGGCACTCCGGCCTGGCGGTGCCCGGCGCCCAGTACCTGGCCGTCTCGCAGTCCGCCGCCGAGGACGAGATCGACCTGCCGGTGGCCGAGCTGCGCGCCCGCTACCTGCCCGAACTGGAACGGCTGCTGCCCGCCGCCCGCGGCGCCGGGGTGCTGGACTTCTTCGTCACCCGGGAGCGCACCGCCACCTTCGACCCGGCGCCCGGCACCGCCCGGCTGCGCCCCGGCGCGCGCACCGCCCACCCCGGCGTGCTGCTCGCCGGGTCCTGGACGGCCACCGGCTGGCCCGCGACCATGGAGGGTGCGGTGCGCAGCGGTCACGCGGCGGCCGACGCCGCCCTGGCCGGCCACGGCCGGCTCCCGGCCGACCGCGGGGACGGGCGGTGGCCCCGATGACCCCGGGCGCCCCCTCCCCGACCACCGACACCGCACCCGGCCGGCCGCCCGTCGCGGCCGACCGGACGTACCGAGAGGGAACGCACGTGGAGGCACGCACCGGCTCGACGGTCAGGGACACCCCGACGGTCCTGGACCTGCTGGCGCGCGGACGCACGCTCTGCACGCCGCCGATGCGCGCGGCCGTCGCCCGGCTGGCCGCACCGATGGACACCGTCGCGGCCTACCACTTCGGCTGGATCGACCGCGACGGCCGCCCCGCGGCGGGCGACGGCGGCAAGGCGGTCCGCCCCGCGCTGGCCCTGCTGTCGGCCGAAGCGGTGGGCGCGGACGCGCAGCTGGGCGTACCCGGCGGCGTGTCGGTCGAGCTGGTCCACAATTTCTCGCTGCTTCATGATGACCTGATGGACGGTGACGAGACGCGTCGGCACCGGGCCACCGCCTGGACGGTGTTCGGCCCGGCGCAGGCCGTGCTGGTCGGCGACGCGCTGGCCACCCTCGGCACCGAGGTCCTGCTGGACGCCGCGGTGACCGGCGGGGCCGCCCCGGCCGACGCCGCCCGCGCCGTCCGCCTGATCACCACCGCGACCCGGCGGCTGATCGACGGACAGGCGCTGGACGTCTCGTTCGAACAGCGCGACGTGGTGACGGTCGAGGAGTGCCTGGCCATGGAGGGCGGCAAGACCGGCGCCCTGCTGGCGGCCTCGGCGGCGATCGGCGCGGTGCTGGCCGGCGCCGACGACCGGGTGTCCGACGCGCTCCAGCGGTACGGCTACCACCTGGGACTCGCGTTCCAGGCGGTGGACGACCTGCTGGGCATCTGGGGCGCCACCGAGGTGACCGGAAAGCCGCACTGGAGCGACCTCCGGTCGCGGAAGAAGTCGCTGCCGGTGTGCGCCGCGCTGGCCGAGGGGGGCGCCGCCTCCCGCGAGCTGGCGGCACAGCTGGCCGACCCGACCGGTCGCGGCGAGGAGAGCGAGCAGCGGCTCGCCGCCCGCGCCGCGCTGATCGAGCAGGCCGGCGGCCGGGCCTGGACGCAGGAAGAGGCCCGCCGCCAGTACGACACCGCCCTCGCCGCCCTCGGCGAGGTGCCCATGACCGATGCGGTGCGCGAGCACTTCGTCGCACTCGCCGAATTCGTGGTGGTCAGAGAGAGGTGACGCAGGAGTGACAGCAACCGCGGGCGGAAGGCTCGACCCTGGAGCCTCAGTAGCACCAGTACGATCCGACGATTCCCCACCCGCGGCGGCGCTCGGCCGCGCCACCGCACACCTGCTGTCACTCCAGCACGCCGACGGCTGGTGGAAGGGCGACCTGGAGACCAACGTCACCATGGACGCCGAGGACCTGCTGCTCAGGGAGTTCCTGGGCGTCCGCACCGAGGAGCAGACCCGGGCCACCGCGGCCTGGGTCCGCTCCCGGCAGCGCGAGGACGGCACCTGGGCCACCTTCCACGGCGGCCCGCCGGAACTCTCCACCACCGTCGAGGCCTACGTCGCGCTCCGGCTCGCCGGGGACGCCCCGGACGCGCCGCACATGCGGGCCGCCGCCGCCTTCGTCCGCGAGCACGGCGGGATCGCCGCCACCCGGGTGTTCACCCGGATCTGGCTCGCCCTGTTCGGCTGGTGGCCCTGGCAGAAGCTCCCCGAACTGCCCCCCGAACTGCTGTTCCTGCCCAGCTGGGCGCCGCTGAACATCTACTCCTTCGGCCAGTGGGCCCGGCAGACCATCGTCCCGCTGACCGTGGTCTCCGCGCACCGCCCGGTCCGCCCCGCCCCGTTCGGCCTCGCCGAACTGCACGCCGACCCGGCCAACCCGTACCCGGACCGGCCGCTCGCCCCCTCGCACACCTGGGAGGGCCTGTTCCAGCGGCTCGACCGGCTGATGCACCGCTACCACCGGCACGCCGTCAGACCGGTCCGCCGGCTCGCCCTGCGGCAGGCCGCCGCCTGGATCGTCGAACGGCAGGAGGCCGACGGCTGCTGGGGCGGCATCCAGCCGCCCGCCGTCTACTCGCTGATCGCGCTGCGGCTGCTCGGCTACCGGCTCGACCACCCGGTGATGAAGGCCGGACTGGCCGCCTTCGAGGGCTTCACCGTGCACACCGAGGACGGCAAGCGCTGGATGGAGGCCTGCCAGTCCCCGGTCTGGGACACCTGCCTGGCCGCCGTCGCGCTGCGCGACGCCGGACTGCCCGGCGACCACCCCGCCCTGGTCCGGGCCGCCGACTGGATGCTCGGCGAGGAGATCACCACCCGCGGCGACTGGGCGGTCAAGCGCCCCCGGCTCGCCCCCGGCGGCTGGGCCTTCGAGTTCCAGAACGACACCTACCCCGACATCGACGACACCGCCGAGGTGGTGCTCGCGCTGCGCCGGATCGACCACCCCGACCGGGACCGGCTGGCCGGCGCCGTCGAACGGGCCGTCAACTGGAACCTCGGCATGCAGTCCAAGGACGGCGCCTGGGGCGCCTTCGACGCCGACAACACCAGTCGGCTCCCCAACAAGCTGCCGTTCTGCGACTTCGGCGAGGTCATCGACCCGCCCTCGGCCGACGTCACCGCGCACGTGGTCGAGATGCTCGCCGCCACCGGCCGCGTCCGCGACCCGCGCACCCGGCGCGGCGTCGCCTGGCTGCTGCGCCACCAGGAGGCCGACGGCTCCTGGTTCGGCCGCTGGGGCACCAACTACATCTACGGCACCGGCTCGGTGCTGCCCGCCCTGGTCGCGGCCGGGCTCGGCCCCCGCCACCCGGCGATCCGGCGCGCCGTCGCCTGGCTGGCGGACCGTCAGAACGCCGACGGCGGCTGGGGCGAGGACATGCGCTCCTACACGGACCCGGCCACCTGGGCCGGCCGCGGCGAGTCCACCGCCTCGCAGACCGCCTGGGCGCTGATGGCGCTGCTCGCCGCCGGCGAGCGCGACTCCGCACCGGTCGAACGCGGCGTCGCCTGGCTGACCGCCACCCAGCGCCCCGACGGGACGTGGGACGAACCCCAGTTCACCGGCACCGGCTTCCCCTGGGACTTCTCCATCAACTACCACCTGTACCGGCTGGTCTTCCCGGTCACCGCGCTCGGCCGCTACCTGCACGACGCCCCGCTCGGCCTCGGGGGCGACCGGTGAACGGCCCGCTGCTGGTGCTCTGCGCGCTCGGCCCCGAGGCCTGGGCGCTGCGCGGCGGCGACTGGTCCGGCGCGGCCGGCGGCCCCCCGGTGCTGGCCCGCACCGGCATGGGCCGCCGGGCCGCCGGGCGGAAGGCCGGCGCGCTGCTCGACGCGGGCGGCTACGGGGCGCTGCTGGTCGCCGGGTTCGGCGCCGCGCTCGGCCCCGGGGTGCGGCCCGGCGAGGTGATCGTCGCCGACCGGGTCACCGACCCCGAGGGCGGCGCGTACCCGCTGGCCACCGCGACCGCGCTGGCGACCGCGCTGGAGGAGGCCGGCCTGCGGGTCCACCTCGGCACCCACCGCACCGTCGACCGGGTGGTGCGCGGCCCGGCCCGGGCCCGGCTGCACCGGGAGGGCGCGCTGGCCGTCGACATGGAGGCCGCCGCCGTCCTCGCCGCCCGGGCTGCGCACGCCCCCGACCTGCCCGCGGCCGTGCTGCGGGTGGTGGTCGACACCCCCGCGCACGAACTGCTCCGCCCCGGCACGCTGCCCGCCGGGGTGCGCGCCTGGCGGACGCTGCGCACCGCCGTCCCCGCCCTCACCGCGTGGCACCGGCGACTCGCCGCCGCGCCCGCCCCGCTGACGACCCCACAGCCCTCGACGCTCCCCCAGGAGGCGAGCTAAGCCATGGCCATGCCGCTGCGTCAGACGATCCGCGTGTCCACCTACCTCATGCAGCAGAAGATCCGCCGCCGGGACAAGTTCCCGCTGATCGTCGAACTGGAGCCGCTGTTCGCCTGCAACCTGAAGTGCGAGGGCTGCGGGAAGATCCAGCACCCGGCGGGCGTGCTCAAGCAGCGGATGCCGGTCGCCCAGGCGGTCGGCGCGGTGCTGGAGTGCGGCGCCCCGATGGTCTCCATCGCCGGCGGCGAGCCGCTGATGCACCCGCAGATCGACGAGATCGTCCGCCAGCTGGTGGCGCGCCGCAAGTACGTCTTCCTGTGCACCAACGCCCTGCTGCTGCGCAAGAAGCTCGACATGTTCACCCCCTCGCCGTACTTCACCTTCGCCGTCCACATCGACGGCCTGGAGGAGCGGCACGACGCCTCGGTCGCCAAGGAGGGCACCTTCGCGGAGGCCGTCGAGGCGATCAAGGAGGCCAAGCGGCGCGGCTTCCGGGTCACCACCAACTCGACCTTCTTCAACACCGACACCGCGCAGACCGTGGTCGAGGTGCTGGACTTCCTCAACGACGACCTCAAGGTCGACGAGATGATGATCTCCCCGGCCTACGCCTACGAGAAGGCGCCCGACCAGGACCACTTCCTCGGCGTCGAGCAGACCCGCGAACTGTTCCGCACCGCCTTCGCCGGCGGCAACCGGCGCCGCTGGCGGCTCAACCACAGCCCGCTCTTCCTGGACTTCCTGGAGGGCAAGGTCGACTTCGAGTGCACCGCCTGGGGCATCCCCAACTACTCGCTGTTCGGCTGGCAGCGCCCCTGCTACCTGATGTCCGACGGCTACGTCCCCACCTACCGCGAACTCATCGAGAAGACCGACTGGGACAAGTACGGCCGCGGCCGCGACCCGCGCTGCGACAACTGCATGGCCCACTGCGGCTACGAGCCGACCGCCGTGCTCGCCACCATGGGCTCGCTCAAGGAGTCCATCCGCGCCGCCCGCGAGACCCTGGCCTCGCCCAAGCCGGTCTGACCGGCCGTCAGGCCCGGCGCGGGCGGACCACGCCGACAGGCGACCGCGCCCGCCGGGCCGCAGGCTGGAGAGCGACACTCCACCGCACCGCACGCCGGGAGAGGGACGCCATGCCACTGCTGAGCCGGATCACCGGGCCCGAAGACCTCCGACGGCTGCGCCCCGAGCAGCTGCCCCCGCTCGCCGACGAGATCCGCGACTTCCTGATCGACGCCGTCACCCGCACCGGCGGCCACCTCGGACCCAACCTCGGCGTGGTCGAGCTCAGCATCGCCCTGCACCGGGTCTTCGACTCCCCGCACGACCGCATCCTCTGGGACACCGGCCACCAGGCATACGTCCACAAACTGCTCACCGGCCGGCAGGACTTCTCCCGGCTGCGGGCCAAGGACGGCCTCTCCGGCTACCCCTCGCGCGCCGAGTCCCCGCACGACCTGATCGAGAACTCGCACGCCTCCACCGCGCTCGGCTACGCCGACGGCCTCGCCAAGGCCGACCAGCTGCTCGGCGTCGACCGCTGCACCGTCGCCGTGGTCGGCGACGGCGCGCTCACCGGCGGCATGGCCTGGGAGGCGCTCAACAACATCGCCGAGGCCGAGGACCGCCCGCTGGTCATCGTGGTCAACGACAACGAGCGCTCCTACGCCCCCACCGTCGGCGGCCTCGCCCACCACCTCGCCACCCTGCGCACCACCCGGGGATACGAGCGCTTCCTCGCCTGGGGCAAGGACGCCCTGCAGCGCACCCCCGTGGTCGGGCCGCCGCTGTTCGACGCCCTGCACGGCGCCAAGAAGGGCTTCAAGGACGCCTTCGCCCCGCAGGGCATGTTCGAGGACCTCGGCCTCAAGTACCTCGGCCCGATCGACGGCCACGACATCGCCGCCGTCGAACAGGCGCTGCGCCAGGCCCGGAACTTCGGCGGCCCCGTCATCGTGCACTGCCTGACCGTCAAGGGCCGCGGCTACCGGCCCGCCGAGCAGGACGAGGCCGACCGCTTCCACGCCGTCGCCCCGATCGACCCGTACACCTGCCTGCCGATCTCGCCCTCCGCCGGGGCCTCCTGGACGTCCGTGTTCGGGCAGGAGATGCTCGCCCTCGGCGCCGAGCGCCCCGACCTGGTCGCCGTCACCGCCGCCATGCTGGAGCCGGTCGGCCTCGGTCCGTTCGCCGCCGCCCACCCCGGCCGCACCTTCGACGTCGGCATCGCCGAGCAGCACGCCGTCGCCTCCGCGGCCGGTCTGGCCACCGGCGGGCTGCACCCGGTGGTCGCGGTCTACGCGACCTTCCTGAACCGGGCCTTCGACCAGGTGCTGATGGACGTCGCGCTGCACCGGCTGGGCGTCACCTTCGTGCTCGACCGGGCCGGGGTCACCGGCAACGACGGCGCCTCGCACAACGGCATGTGGGACCTGTCGATCCTGCAGGTCGTCCCCGGCCTGCGGCTGGCCGCCCCGCGCGACGCCGACCGGCTGCGCGAACAGCTGCGCGAGGCCGTCGCCGTCGAGGACGCCCCCACCGTGCTGCGCTTCCCCAAGGGGAACCTCGGCCCCGAGATCCCGGCGATCGAACGGATCGGCGGCGTCGACGTGCTGGCCCGCACCGGACCCGCCCCCGACGTGCTGCTGGTCGCCGTCGGCGCGACGGCCCCCGCCTGCCTGGACGCCGCCGCGCTGCTCGCCGCCGACGGCATCACCGCCACCGTCGTCGACCCGCGCTGGGTCAAGCCCGTCGACCCCGCCCTGGTCGCGCTGGCCGCCGCGCACCGGATGGTGGTCACCGTCGAGGACAACGGCCGGGCCGGCGGCGTCGGCGCCGCCGTCGCCCAGGCCATGCGCGACGCCGGGGTCGACACCCCGCTGCGCGACCTCGGCATCCCGCAGGAGTTCCTGGCGCACGCCTCGCGCGGCGAGATCCTCGAGGAGATCGGCCTCACCGGCACCGGCGTCGCCGCCCAGACCGCCGCCCACGCCCGCCGCCTGCTGCCCGGCACGCGGACCGGCGCCCAGGAGTACCGGCCCCGGGTGCCGCGCAAGTAGCCACCGATTGGAGCGAACCAGCGTGACCCAGGCCGAACCGCTCGACCTCGCCGCCCTGCTCGACGCCCGGGGCGGCGAGCGCTACGAGCTGCACGCCCGCTACCTCAACCCGCAGCTGCCCCGGATGCTGCACACCATCGGCTTCGACCGGTCCTACGAGCGCGCCAAGGGCCCGTACTTCTACGACGCCGAGGGCAACGAGTACCTGGACATGCTGGCCGGGTTCGGGATCTTCGCGCTCGGCCGGCACCACCCCGTCGTCCGGGCCGCGATCCAGCAGGTGATGGACCTGGAGACGGCCGACCTGACCCGCTTCGACTGCTCCCCGCTGCCCGGCCTGCTCGCCGAACAGCTGATCGCCCGCGCCCCCGGCCTGGACCGGGTGTTCTTCGGCAACAGCGGCACCGAGGCGGTCGAGACCGCGCTCAAGTTCGCCCGCTGCGCCACCGGGAAGCGCCGCGTCCTGTACGCCGACCACGCCTTCCACGGCCTCACCGCCGGCTCGCTCTCGGTCAACGGCGAGAGCGGCTTCCGCAAGGGCTTCGACCCGCTGCTGCCCGACACCGCGATCCCGCTCGGCGACCTGGACGCGCTCAAGCGCGAGCTGAAGAAGGGGGACGTCGCGGCGCTGATCGTCGAGCCGATCCAGGGTAAAGGCGTGCTCGCCCCGCCGCCCGGCTGGCTGGCCGCCGCCCAGGCCCTGCTGCACGCGCACAAGGCCCTGCTGATCTGCGACGAGGTGCAGACCGGCGTCGGCCGCACCGGCACCTTCTTCGCCTACCAGGCCGAGGAGGGCGTCCAGCCCGACCTGGTCTGCGCCGCCAAGGCGCTCTCCGGCGGCTACGTCCCGATCGGCGCCACCCTCGGCAAGTCGTGGATCTTCGAGAAGGTGTACTCCTCGATGGACCGCGTGCTGGTCCACTCCGCCAGCTTCGGCTCCAACGCCCAGGCGATGGCGGCCGGCCTGGCCACCCTGCACGTGATGCGGCAGGAGGGCGTGGTGGAGAACGCCGCCCGGGTGGGCGAGCTGTTCCGGGCCCGGCTGGCCGCGCTGACCGAGCGGTACGAGCTGCTGGCCGAGGTGCGCGGGCGCGGACTGATGATCGGCATCGAGTTCGGCCGGCCCAAGTCGCTCAAGCTGCGCACCGGCTGGACGGCGCTGCAGGCCGCCCGCAAGGGCCTGTTCGCGCAGATGGTGGTCGTCCCGCTGCTCCAGCGGCACCGGATCCTCACCCAGGTCTCCGGCGACCACCTGGAAGTGATCAAGCTGATCCCGCCGCTGATCGTCACCGAGCGGGAGGTCGACCGCTTCGTCGACGCCTTCACCGAGGTGATGGACGACGCCCACCGCGGCAGCGGCCTGATGTGGGACTTCGGCCGCACCCTGGTCAAGCAGGCCGTCGGCTCGCGCTAGGTCCTTTCAGAGTTCGGTCCGGCGGCGGCGCACCACCACCCACAGGTCCGCCGCCGCCACCAGGGTCAGCACCCCGCAGACCACCGCGAACACCGTCAGGGTGCCGCCGCCGGGCACGTCGCCCGGCCCGGCCAGCGCCGCCCAGACCGCGAAGCCCGCGGTGCAGAGCGCGAAGAACGGCAGGAACAGCACCGACAGCAGGAACCGCAGCTTCAGGTCGGTGCGCGCGGTGGCCGGTTCCGTACCGCTGCGCCACACCTTCGGGGTCCTCGCCCGCCGCATCCGCGACCGCCTCCCTCGCTACCCTTCCAGGGTAGGACGGGGACGGCGCGGGAGGCGGGACGATGGACGACCGGATCGAGGACTACCCGGGCCTGCCCGAGGAGCGGGCCCGGGAGCTGGCCGCCGCCCGGGGCTGGCGCACCGTCCGGGCGGTGGCCCCGGACGCGGTGCTGACCATGGAGTACCGCTCCGACCGGCTCAACCTGACGGTGCGGGACGGCGTGGTGGAACGCGCCTGGACGGGCTGAGGCCGCCGGGGCGCCGGGACCGGGGCCGGTCGCCCCGCGACGGGGCGGCGTCCCCGCAACCGGGCGTCCAGCGCGGCCACCGCGGGCTCGGCCAGCGGCAGCGCCAGCAGCACCAGGGCGCCCGCCGCCCAGCCGGCCAGCACGTCGGAGAGCCAGTGCGTGCCCAGGTAGACGGTGGTCAGCCCGACGGAGACCGCGGTGCACCCCGCCAGCGCGGCGCCCGTCCGCCGCCAGCGCCCGGCCAGGTAGGCCAGCACGCCCCAGGTGACCACCGCGTTCGCGGTGTGCCCGGACGGGAAGATGGTGCCGCCGGAGAACAGTTCCGGCGAGCCGGCGACCTGCGCGTAGTGCGGGCCCAGCCGCCCGGTCAGCAGCTTCACCCCGCCGACCGTGAGGTTCAGCAGCAGCAGGGCGGTGCCCATCACCAGCAGCGGCCGCGCCGAGCGCGTCCGGCGGCAGCGCAGGCCCAGCCACAGGCAGGCCGCCAGGGCCGTCGGCCCGCGCTGCCCGGCCACCACCCAGACGTCCAGGTAGGGCAGGGCGCCGGGCCACTGCCGGTAGGGGTGCAGCCGCTGCAGCGCCCAGTCCAGGTCGACCAGCCGGGAGCCCGTCAGCACGGCCAGCAGCACGGCCAGGTACAGCG
Source organism: Kitasatospora sp. NPDC088134 (assembly GCF_044741705.1). NCBI lineage: Bacteria > Bacillati > Actinomycetota > Actinomycetes > Kitasatosporales > Streptomycetaceae > Kitasatospora > Kitasatospora sp. NPDC088134. The sequence goes on from NZ_JBIUTD010000025.1 coordinate 66,792, forward strand.
CCCCGACCAGCCCGAACAGCAGGGCGTGCCGCCGGCTGATCGCCGGGGGAGCGAATTCGATCGTACGGGCGACGGATTCGTGCCCGAGTGCGACCGGAAATGGGTGTGACGGGGTCGGTATCCGCCTGGGCGGGTAATGCGGTGAGGCTGGCACGGCGCCGACGTTACTCGCGCGCCCCGATCCGTCCGGCCTTTTCCGGAGAACCGTCACCCGAGGGGGGACGATGGCCGGAAGTTTCGCATACGGGCAGTTCAGCGGGTGTGGAAGCGATTCGGGGAACGAGGTCGGGCGGGCCGGAATTCCCGTTCCTGGCGCTGCGGAACTCCCTGTTCCGGTGGTTTCTCCGAATTCCTGGCGGGTAGTGCGGGCGCGAAAGAGGCGGCCGATTTCCGCGGGCGCGGTGCGCCGCGGGAAATCGGCCGCCTCTTCGAACGGGAGTGCGGTGGAATCAGGGCAGCAGGCGTTCGACGGCCGCCGCGCCGTGTTCCGCCAGCTCCCTCCTCGCCTTCTCGACCAGCTCCGGCGTGGGGGTGCGGCCCGAGGCCATCACCAGGTCCTCGGGGTCGACCGGGTGCTCCGCCCCGGTGTGCAGCAGGCGGTCGGGGGTCGGCATGGAGTCGCTGTCCGTGGCATCGGTCATCGGTGTCCTCCGTCGGTGGAGCGCCGGACGGGCCCGGACCCGGGTCCGCCCGGCGGGGCGCCCGCCGCCGGGGCCGGCGGCGGGAGGTCTGCCATCGAGTCTGGACCCGCCTCCCGCCCGCCGCACCACGGAGCCGCCCACCGCCGGGGGCGGTGGGCGGCTCCGTGGTGCGGCACCGACTAGTCGAGCGGGCCGCCCGCCACGTAGATGACCTGGCCGGAGACGAAGCCGGCGCCCTCGGAGGCGAGGAAGGAGATGGTGTGCGCGATGTCGTCCGGGGTGCCGACCCGCTGGACCGGGATCGCCGAGGCGGCGGCCTGCTTGAAGGCCTCGAACTCCATGCCGACCCGGGCCGCGGTGGCCGCGGTCATGTCGGTGGCGATGAAGCCGGGGGCGACCGCGTTGGCGGTGACGCCGAACTTGCCGAGCTCGATCGCCAGGGTCTTCGTGAAGCCCTGCAGGCCGGCCTTGGCCGCCGAGTAGTTGGCCTGGCCGCGGTTGCCCTGGGCGGAGGAGGAGGACAGGTTGACCACCCGGCCGAAGCCGGCGTCCACCATGTGCTTCTGCACCGCGCGGGTCATCAGGAAGGCGCCCTTGAGGTGCACGCTCATCACGGTGTCCCAGTCCGACTCGGACATCTTGAACAGCAGGTTGTCGCGGAGCACGCCGGCGTTGTTCACCAGCACCACCGGCGCGCCCAGCTCGGCGGCGATCCGGTCCACCGCAGCCTGCACCTGCGCGGCGTCCGAGACGTCGGCGCCGACCGCGAGCGCGCGGCCGCCCGCGGCCTCGATCGCCTCGGCGGTGCCCTTGGCGTTCGACTCCTCCAGGTCGACCACGGCGACCGCGTACCCGTCGGCGGCGAGCCGCAGCGCGGTGGCCGCGCCGATCCCACGGGCCGCACCCGTCACCACGGCCACCCGCGCCGGAACGAGGGTGGTCACGGACGTGCTCTGCTCGGTCATCTTCGTACTCGTCTCTCTCGAAGTCGGACGACGGGACCGGCACGCGCCGCCGATCCCAGGATGAGAAATAAATGAGTGGCGCAAGGCGCAGCGGAGAAACCCTACCCGCGAGTAAGGTTTCCGGCCAGAGGCAGCGCCGCAGGTGACAGAGGGTGAGGGCGGTCGGCGGCCGGGTGGGTGAACCGGGTCGGGAGCGGTCCCGACATACGGGGGAAATATGCCAACTTCGCCGATCCTGCGACTACTCTGCGCCCCTACCTGCCGGTCCAGGCCGACCGTTTGTATAGTGTGCGCCAGCAGCCACCGGCTGCACGGCCGCAGCGTCCTTACTCACAGCGGGATGCTCACTCGCCGTTACTGCCCCGCCCGGGTGTCCCACACACACCCAGGGCGTGACACCGGGACGGATTTCATGGTGCTGGGGGAGATCCCGACAACCCGCGTGCCCGGCCGACTGCAGCAGTCGCCCGGTCACCTCATCCGCGTGGCCCAGCAGGTGCACACCCGCTTGTGGTCCGAATACGTCGGTACCGAGCTGACGGCTCCGCAGTTCGCGGTGCTGCTGGTACTGGCCCTGGAGCCCGGAGCCGACCAGCGCACGGTCGGCGAACGGGCCTCGCTCGACAAGGCGACGATGGCCGAGATGGTCGCCCGGCTGGTCCGACGGGGCCTGGTGCTCCGCCGCCGCGACCCCGCCGACGGCCGCCGCAAGCTGCTGGCCCTCTCGCAGAACGGCGCTCAGGCCGTGCGCGAGGCGACCGGCGGCGTGGTCCGGGTCCAGCGGACCCTGTTCGAGCCGCTCGGCCCGGACGAGCAGCTGGAGATCGTCCGGATCATGGCGAAGATAGCCCGACTGGAGCCGGCCGCGGTCGCCGTAATGGCGGACGCCCGGCCGACGCTGGACGCCCAGCGGGCGATCGGCTACCTGATCCGGGTGGCCCAGCAGGTGCACACCAAGCTCTGGTCGGAGAAGGTCGGCACCGAGCTGACGGCGCCTCAGTACGCCGTGCTGGACGCGCTGGAGACCGAGCCGGGCGCCGACCAGCGCACGGTCGGCGAGCTGGCCTCGCTCGACAAGGCGACGATGGCCGAGATGGTCAGCCGGCTGGTCCGGCGCGGTCTGGTGCTCCGCCGCCGCGACCCCTCGGACGGGCGCCGCAACCTGCTCTCGCTCTCCCCGACCGGCCAGGAGCTGCTGCACCGCTCCACCGCCGGGGTCCGCGAGGTCCAGGAGGCGCTGCTCGCGCCGCTGGAGCCGCACGAGCACGTGCAGGCGCTGGCGCTGCTCTCCAAGACGGCCAGGCTCTGACCGTTACGAGGTAACGATTCTGCAAAGCGCGGCCCGTTCGCTCGGGCGGCGACCACGCCCCGGCCGGCCACGCGGCACCGGCCGGGGCGAGCCGGAAGGGGCCGACACCACGCCAGGTGTCGGCCCCTTCCGGCTCTGCTTTCCTTCGGCTCCCCGCCGCCCCGCCCGGTGTTGACGGGCCGTCAGCACCGGGCGGGCGGAGGCGTCAGTTCCAGTCGAAGTCGGCCGGGTCCGGGCCGATCCGCTTGCCGGTGGCGATCCCGGCGATCGCGGCCAGGTCCTCGGCGTCCAGCTCGAAGCCCGCCACGTCCAGGTTCTCCCGGATGCGGGCCGGCGTCACCGACTTCGGGATGGCGATCACGCCGGACTGCAGGTGCCAGCGCAGCACCACCTGGGCCGCCGTGCGGCCGTGCTTGGCGGCGATCGCCAGCAGGGCCGGCTCGGCCAGCAGGTCCTTGCCCTGGCCGAGCGGGCTCCACGCCTCGGTGGCGATGCCGTGCTCGGCGTGGAAGGCGCGCAGCTCCTCCTGCGGGAAGTACGGGTGTAGCTCCACCTGGTTCAGCACCGGCTTCACCGCGGACTCCTTGAGCAGCAGCTCCAAGTCCGGCACCCGGAAGTTGGAGACGCCGATCGCCCGGACCCGGCCCTCCGCCCGCAGCTCCTCGAAGGCCGACCAGATGTTCAGGAAGCTGTTCCCGTGCATCGGGCGCGGCCAGTGGATCAGGTACAGGTCCAGCTGCTCCAGGCCGAGCCGGGAGAGCGACTCGTCGAAGGCGCGGCGGACCCTGTCCCGGCCCTGCGGCCCCGACCAGTCGACGGTGCCGGAGTTCCACAGCTTGGTGGTCACGAACAGCTCGTCGCGGGCCACGCCGGACTCGATGATCGCCTGGCCGGTGCCCGCCTCGTTGTCGTAGATCGCGGCGGTGTCGATCGACCGGTAGCCCGCCTCGATCGCGGCCCGGACCGCCGGGACGGCCTCGGCGTCCGGCACCTGCCAGACGCCGAAACCGAGCTGCGGGATGCGGGTGCCGTCGTTCAGCGTGACCACGGGGATCTGGGGTACTGCGGGAGTGCTGCTCACGGGAAGGGGTGCCCTTCGGTCGTCCGTCTGCTTCCGGAAGGCCCGCAACCGCGATGAACAGCGGTCTATTCCCGTTCCGGGTGGGTTCCCCGGAACGGGTGAACACCTGCGGGGTCGGCGGCCGGATCGGGCCGATCCGCCGGAAAACCTGTTGCGTGCGCCCCGCGGCGGCGGCGAGGCTCACCGGCATGTGACGCAGACCACTCTCCCGGCGCACCGCCCCCCGGTGCGCCCGCCGTGTCCCGCCGACGCGCGCCGGCCGCCCCGCGGTTCCTCCCGCCGGGCCCCGCCGCCGCCCCGCCCGCGCCGCCGCCGTCCACCGGCCGCGCCGGGCCGTGTCCGTGCCGCACCCCTGCCCCGCAACGGAGCGACCATGCCGCTCGTCCCCCTGCCGCTGCCCGATCCGGGCCGCCCCGACCTCCGCTCCCCGCTCGCCTTCCTGCGCTGGCTGCAGCGCTCCCAGCGCCGGGGCCAACTGCTCGCCACCCTGTGGAGCACCCTCGAACTCGGCTGCCTGGCGGGCCTGCCCGTCGCCGTCGGCCGCGGCGTCCAGGCCGTCGTGGACGGCGACACCCGCGGCCTGCTCGCGGCCGGCGGCCTCGCCCTGCTGCTCTCGGCCGGCCAGACCGCGATGACGGTGCTGCTGCACCGCCAGGTGGTCTGGAACTGGCTCCAGGCCGCCTCCCAGGTCCGCCAGCTGATGGCCCGTCAAGCCTCCTCGCTCGGTGCCGGGTTGAGTCGGAGGATCGCCACCGGCGAGATCGTCGCCGTCTCCAGCGGCGACGTCGAGAAGATCGGCTGGTACGTCGAGCTGACCTCCCGGCTGTACGGCGCGGTGCTGGCCTGGCTCGGCGTCGGCCTCGTGGTGCTCGCCCGGCAGCCCGACCTCGGCCTCGCCGTGCTGCTCGGCGTTCCCGTGCTGGCCGCCGCCGTCTGGCCGCTGCTCGGCCCCTTCGAACGGCACTACGGCGAGCAGCGCGCGCTCGGCGGCAAGGCCTCCGCGCTCGCCGCCGACACCGTGGCCGGCCTGCGGGTGCTGCGCGGCATCGGCGGCGAGGAACTGTTCCTGCGCCGGTACCGGGCCGCCTCGCAGCAGGTCCGGGCCGCCGCCGTCCGCACCGCCCGCACCTGGGCCGTCATGCAGGCCCAGGAGGTGCTGCTGCCCGGCCTGTTCGTCATCGGGGTGACGTGGTACGGCGCCCGCCGCGTCCTCGACGGCTCGCTCGGCGTCGGCGAGCTGATCGCCGTCTACGGCGCCACCGCCTTCCTGGCCGCCCCGCTGCGGGTCCTCGGCGAGGCCGCGCGCGCCTGGGGCGTCGCCCGGGTCTCGGCCGGCCGCGCCGTCCGGGTGCTCTCACTCACCCGGGACGACGGGTCGACGGACCGTCAGGAGCCTTCGGCAGAGACCGAGTCGGGCGAACCGGAGGTGGCGGAGCTGCTCCGCCGGGCCGCCCGCTCCGACCTGCACGACCCGGTCAGCGGGCTGACCGCGCGGGCCGGGCGGCTCACCGCCGTGGTCTGCGGCGACCCGGACGCCGCGGGCGCGCTCGCCGCCCGGCTCGGCGGGCGGCCCGCGCTCGCCGAGGGGGAGCGGCCCGCGCCCTCCGCCCGGCTCGGCGGGGTGGAGCTCGCCGCCCTGCCGCTGGCCGCCGCCCGGGCCGCCGTGCTGGTCCACGACAAGGAGCCCGCCCTGCTCTCCGGCACCCTCGCCGACCTGTTCGACGTCCCCCGCTCCGGCCGGGTCGAACCGGCCGCGGCCCTCGCCGCCGCCCGCGCGCAGGACGCGCTGGACGCCCTGGTCGACGGCTCGCCCGAGTGCGGCGGCGACCCGATGGCGGCCCGGATCACCGAACGCGGCCGCGCCCTCTCCGGCGGCCAGCGCCAGCGCCTCGCACTGGCCCGGGCGCTGGTCGCCGACCCGCCGGTGCTGGTGCTCGACGAGCCGACCAGCGCCGTCGACGCCCACACCGAGAGCCGGATCGCGGCCGGCCTGGGCGAACTGCGGGCCGGCCGCACCACGGTGGTGCTGGCCACCAGCCCGCTGCTGCTCGACCGGGCCGACACCGTGCTGCTGCTCCAGGACGGCCGGGTCGCCGCCGCCGGCACCCACCGCGAGCTGATGGCCGCCGACCCGCGCTACCGCGCGGTCGTCACCCGGGCCGAGAACGACGGGGCCGCAGCCGGGAGCGCCGGGGCCGTCCCGGCCGTCGTCGCCGCCACCGAGGGAGGTGCCGGGTGAACGCGCCGGTCCGCCGCCCCCCACCCCGTCCGGCCCCGTCCCGAAGGAGCGCACCGTGAAGCCCCCGACGACCCACGAGCAGGGGCCGGCCACCACGCTGCCGGTCGGCTCGCCGCAGGCCGTCCGGGCCTACGGCCGGATGCTGGCCCGGCGGCACCGCCGCGGCCTGGCCCTGATGGTCGGCCTGCACGGGACGGCGACGGTCGCGGGCCTGGTCGGGCCCGCCGTGCTCGGCTCGCTGGTCGAGTCGCTGGCCACCGGCGGCGGCACCGCCGGGGTGACGGCCGCCGTCGCCTGGTACCTCGGCGCGCTGCTGGTCCAGTCGCTGTTCACCGGGCTGTCGCTGATGCGCGGCAGCATGCTCGGCGAGGAGGTGCTGGCCGACCTCCGGGAGGACTTCCTGGTCCGCTCGGTCGCCCTGCCGCTCGGCGTGCTGGAGCGGGCCGGCACCGGCGACCTGGTCTCCCGCGGCACCACCGACATCGACCGGCTGGCCCGCTCGGTGCGCGACGCGGTGCCCGAACTCGTGATCGCCGCCGTCTCCGTGCTGCTGGTGCTCGGCGCCCTGGTGGTGACCTCCCCGCTGCTCGCCGCCACCGCGGTGTTCGGCCTGCCCCTGCTGCTGCTCACCTCCCGCTGGTACTTCCGGCGGGCCCCGCAGTCCTACCGCAACGAGTCCGCCGGGTACGCCGCGGTCAACACCGTGCTCGCCGAGACGGTCGACGCCGGGCCGACGGTGGAGGCGCTCCGGCTCGGCGACCGCCGGGTGGAACTGACGGACCGGAAGATCCGCGAGTGGATCTCCTGGGAGCGCTACACCCTGTGGCTGCGCACCGTCTGGTTCCCCACCGTGGACGGCACCTACGCGCTCGCCGTGCTCGGCACCCTGGTGCTGGGCGGCCTGTTCGCCCTGCACGGCTGGATCACGCCGGGCGGCCTGACCACCGGGGTGCTGTACGCGCAGGCGCTGGTGCACCCGGTCTCCCGCATCCTGCGCTGGTACGACGAACTGCAGATCGGGCAGACCTCGCTGGCTCGGCTGGTCGGCGTCCACGAGGTCGCCGAACCGGACACCGACGCCGGGCTCCGGCCGACCGGGCGCCGGGTCGAGGCGCACCGGGTCGGCTTCGGCTACCACGAGGGGACGGACGTGCTGCGCGACATCACGCTGGACGTCGAACCCGGCAGCCGGGTCGCCCTGGTCGGGCCGTCGGGGGCGGGCAAGTCCACCCTCGGGCGGCTGCTCGCCGGGATCTACGCCCCGGGCCGCGGCCGGGTCACGCTCGGCGGGGCCCCGCTGTCCCGGATGCCCGCCGAGCGGGTCCGCGCCGAGGTCGCGCTGGTCAACCAGGAGCACCACGTGTTCGTCGGCACGCTCCGCGACAACCTGCGCCTCGCCCGCGCCGAGGCCGACGACACCGAGCTGCGGGCCGCGCTCGCCGCGGTCGACGCCACCGCCTGGGCGGACGCGCTGCCCGACGGGCTGGACACCGAGGTCGGCTCCGGCGGCACCGCGCTGACGCCCGCCCAGGCCCAGCAGCTGGCGCTGGCCCGGTTGGTGCTGGCCGACCCGCACACCCTGGTGCTGGACGAGGCCACCTCGCTGCTCGACCCGCGGGCCGCCCGGCACCTGGAGCGCTCGCTCTCCCGGGTGCTGGCGGGCCGCACCGTGGTGGCGATCGCGCACCGGCTGCACACCGCGCACGACGCCGACGTGATCGCGGTGGTCGAGCGCGGCCGGATCACCGAGTACGGCCCGCACCCGGAGCTGGTCGCCTCCGGCGGCCCGTACGCGGCGCTCTGGCGCTCCTGGCGGGACGAACGACCGGAGGGCGACGGGGGAGGAGCGGCCGGGGCACCGCACTGTGGCGCGGACGGGTGAACGGGGCGGCCCGGCCGGTGGTGGCGCACCGGTTCGGGCCCGGGCCGGGCGCAGACTGCGGGAGTGACCAAGACATCAGGTGGTTCTCCGTCCGGCACCCGGGGCAGCGGTGAGATCGCGGGCGTCCCGACCCGGTACATCGGCATCGGCGTCATCGTCGTCCTGGCGATCTGGTTCCTGTTCGCCAACCTGGACAAGGTGAGGATCCAGTTCTGGGTCTTCACCGTCACCTGCCCGCTGTGGATCGCGCTGCTGGCGACCCTGCTCGGCGGCGCGGCGCTGGGCTGGCTGATGAAGGGGCGGCGCAGCAGGTGACGGCCCCGGGGGAGAGCACGGGGCCGTCACCGGGCCGGCCGGTGGGGCCGGTGCCGGTGGGGGAGCCGCTGATCGAACTGCGCGGGGTGAACAAGCACTACGGGCAGCTGCACGTGCTCCAGGGCATCGACCTGACGGTGGGTCGGGGCGAGGTCGTGGTGGTGATCGGCCCGTCCGGGTCGGGCAAGTCCACGCTCTGCCGGGCGATCAACCGGCTGGAGACGGTGGAGAGCGGCGAGATCCTGATCGAGGGCCGGCCGCTGCCCGCCGAGGGCAAGGGCCTGGCGAAGCTGCGCGCCGAGGTCGGGATGGTGTTCCAGTCCTTCAACCTGTTCGCGCACAAGACGGTGCTGCAGAACGTGACGCTGGCCCCGATCAAGGTCCGGCGGCGGGCGAGGGCCGAGGCCGAGACCAAGGGCCGGGCGCTGCTGGAGCGGGTCGGGCTGGCCGCGCACGCCGACAAGTACCCGGCGCAGCTCTCCGGCGGCCAGCAGCAGCGGGTGGCGATCGCCCGCGCGCTGGCGATGGACCCGAAGGCGCTGCTGTTCGACGAGCCGACCTCCGCGCTCGACCCCGAGATGATCAACGAGGTGCTGGAGGTCATGCGGGCGCTCGCCGCCGAGGGCATGACGATGGTGGTGGTCACCCACGAGATGGGCTTCGCCCGCTCCGCCGCGAACCGGGTGGTCTTCATGGCCGACGGCCGGATCGTCGAGGACCGGGTCCCCGAGGAGTTCTTCGCCGACCCGCACAGCGAGCGGGCCCGGGACTTCCTGTCCAAGATCCTGAAGCACTGAGGCGGCGGGGTTGAGGAAACACATCGCGCTGCCCGCGCTGCCCGTGCTCCTGCTGCTCGCGGTGCTGTCCGGCTGCGGCAAGGAGGGCACCCCGCCGCCGAAGGGCCCGCAGCCCGGGGCGCTGCCCAGCTACCAGGTCCGCGGCCCGGACGCCGTCACCGGCTCGTCGACGCTGGCCGCGGCCCGCTCGCGCGGCCACCTGGTGGTCGGCGCCAAGGAGGACCAGCCCTACCTGGGGCAGAAGAACCCGGCCACCGGCGAGTACTCCGGCTTCGACATCGAGATCGCCCGGATGCTCGCCGCCGACCTCGGCTTCGCCCCCGGGCAGGTCGAGTTCCGCACCATCGCCTCCGCCAACCGCGAGACGGCGCTGCAGAACGGGCAGGTCGACTACTACGTGGGCACCTACACCATCAACGACAACCGCAAGAAGCTGGTCGGCTTCGCCGGCCCGTACTTCATCGCCGGGCAGTCGCTGCTGGTCCGCAAGAACGAGACCAGGATCCAGGGCCCGCAGGACCTGGCCGGCCGGAAGGTCTGCTCGGCCGCCGGCTCCACCCCGTACCAGCGGATCCAGAAGGACTACCCGAAGGCCAAGCTGATCGGCTACGACACCTACTCGGCCTGCGTGGACAACCTGGTCAGCGGCCAGGTCGACGCCGTGACCACCGACAACGCGATCCTGCAGGGCTACGCGGCGAAGGTCCCCGACGAGATGAAGGTGGTTGGGCAGCCGTTCTCCACCGAGCCGTACGGCATCGGCGTCCCGAAGGGCGACACCGCGCTGCGCCTCGCCCTCGACGACGCGCTGCGGCGGCACGAGGAGAACGGCGACTGGAAGAAGGCGTACGACGCCACCCTCGGCCTCTCCGGGGTGCCCGCGCCGCAGCCGCCCGCCATCGACCGCTACCAGTAGGGAGGGAGCACGGATGCACGTCCTGACCGACAACTGGTCCACCTACTGGCACGGGTTCCTCGGCACGCTCTGGCTGACCCTGGTCAGCGCGGCGCTGGCGCTCGCGCTCGGGGTGCTGATCGCGGGCTTCCGGGTCTCGCCGGTCAAACCGCTGCGGGCCTTCGGCACCGGCTGGGTGACGGTGCTCCGCAACACCCCGCTGACCCTGCTGTTCTTCATCGTGGTGCTGGGCCTGCCCCGGTTCGACATCACGCTGCCGTTCTTCACCTTCGCGGTGCTCGCGCTCGGCTGCTACACCTCGGCGTTCGTCTGCGAGGCGCTGCGCTCCGGGGTGAACACCGTGCCGACCGGGCAGGGCGAGGCGGCCCGCAGCCTCGGCATGACCTTCACCCAGACCCTGGCGCTGGTGGTGCTGCCGCAGGCCTACCGCTCGGTGGTCGCCCCGCTGGGCAGTGTGATGATCGCACTGGCGAAGAACACCGCGATCGCCGGCTCGTTCAGCGTGGTCGAACTGCTCGGCACCTACCGCACCATCAACGAGCTGGGCTACAGCATCATCTGGACCTTCGTCTGGATCGCGCTCGGCTACCTGGTCCTGACGCTGGCGATCAGCGCCCTGTTCAACCTGCTGGAACGACGGGTGGCGGTGTCCCGATGACGGTCGAGTCCTCCGCGCTGTACGACGTCCCCGGCCCGAAGGCGCTGGCCCGGCACCGGCTGTACGGGTGGCTGGCGCTCCTGGTGCTCGCCGCGCTGGTCGGCTGGGTGGTCTGGATGCTGTTCCACACCCAGCAGTTCACCTACCAGAAGTGGATGCCCTTCGAGTACAAGGGCGTCCAGCGGCTGCTGCTGCGCGGCCTGGGCAACACCCTGCGGGCCTTCGGCTGGACGGTGCTGTTCGCGCTGCCCTTCGGCGCGCTGTTCGCGGCCGGCCGGCTCTCCGACCACCGGCCGGTGCGCTGGATCTCGACCCTGGTGGTGGAGTTCTTCCGGGCCATGCCGCTGCTGGTGATGATCTTCTTCATCTTCGTGGCGCTCAAGGCCCCGCCGATGTGGGCGCTGGTCGCCGGTCTGACCCTCTACAACGGCTCGGTGCTGGCCGAGGTGTTCCGGGCCGGCGTGCTCGCCGTCCCCAAGGGCCAGCAGGAGGCCGCGTACGCGCTCGGGCTGCGCAAGACCCAGGTGATGGCGTACGTGCTGGTGCCGCAGGCGAACCGGGCGATGCTGCCGACCATCGTCAGCCAGCTGGTGGTCGCGCTGAAGGACACCTCGCTCGGGTTCCTGATCACCTACGAGGAGTTCCTGCACGCCGGGAAGCTGATCGCCACCAACCTCGACTACGACCTGCCGTTCATCCCCGTGGTGCTGGTGATCGCCCCCGTCTACATCGGCATGTGTCTGCTGCTCTCCTGGTTCGCCAAGTGGCTGGAACGGCGCGGCCGCCGCGACCCCAAGGTGAAGGGCGGCGCGCCGATCGCCCCCGCCGGGCTCACCCCCGACCCGCAGGGGTAGCGGAGGACCGGACCCCGGCCGTCGGACCCCGACCGTCGGAGGGCGACCGTCGGAGGGCGACCGTCGGAGGTCGACCGCGCCGGTCGGCTAGGGTCGAGGGTCGACGACGCTGTCCGGAGCCCGAGGAGTTGTGATGTCCCTGCTGCCCACCCGCGACGGCCTCCCCGAGGCCGAGGTGATCGACCGGCGGGAGGGCCCGTACGGCGAGGTGGCGCTGCGCCGCCGCGGCGGGCACTACGAGATCATCGCCAACGGCTGCTTCCTGATGGACACCGCCGACGGCCGCTCCGAACGGCTGCTGATCGACGCCGCGCTGGACGAACTCGCCGCCGACGGGCGCCCGGTGGACCGCCCCAGCCTGCTGATCGGCGGCCTCGGCGTCGGCTTCTCGCTCGCCCACGCCGCCGCCGAACCGCGCTGGGGCCGGATCGCCGTGGTCGAGCGGGAGGCCGCGATCATCGACTGGCACCGCACCGGTCCGCTCGCCGCGTTCTCCGCCGGAGCGCTGGACGACCCCCGGGTGGAGGTCCTGCACACCGACCTGGTGGCCCACCTCGCCCGGGACGGCGAACGCCACGACGCGCTCTGCCTCGACATCGACAACGGCCCCGACTGGACGGTCGACGCCGCCAACGACCACCTCTACGGCCCGACCGGACTGGCCAACGCCGCCGCCCGGCTCCGCCCCGGCGGCGTCCTCGCGGTGTGGAGCGCCCGGCCCTCCACCGCCTTCGAACAGGCGCTCCGGGAAGCCGGGTTCACCCACGTCCGGACCGAGGAGATCCCCGTCGAGCACGGCCTGCCCGACGCCGTCCACCTGGCCCGGCGCCCCTGAACGCGCACCCTCCGCACCTGCGGGAACACCGGCCGTCGCCGAAGCGGTGAGGTGGCGGCCGGGTGCGGAAATCGTGTGCGTGATGCGGTTCCGCCGCGGCCTCCGGTAGGGCATGATCGCCGCCATGGCGGACGACCGGACCGACCTCCTGGAACAACTCTGGGACGAGGTCGGCACCATGCCCTTCCCCCGGGGCTGGTACCAGCACGAACCCGGGGGCCACAGCCTGGTGATCCTGCACACCACCCTGTCCGGTGGCGCGGCCGCCGTCCTCGACGGCCCGCTCGACGAACGGCACCGCGACCACCTGCGCAGCCACCTCGCCGTGCTGACCAGGCTGCTCCCTGCCTTCGCCCACGACCCGTACGCCGCACGGTACTTCGGCGCCGTCCACCGGATGGCGCGGCTGGCGGAGGAGATCGACCGCGAGCGCACCGGCGGCTGACCCGCCGGCGGGGCCGGACCGGTGGTGACGGTGGGCCAGGCGGCGGTCGGGCTGCGGTCAGGCGGCGGTCAGGCGGCGGTGAGGACCGTGCGGAGGCGGGCGACGTCCGCGCGCCAGGCCGGGCCCTCGTCCGTCTCGTCCCAGAGCTCGGCGAGTTCGGACTCCTCGGCCAGGACCCGGGTCAGCGCCGCCACGGCGAGCGGGCGGAGGTCGGCGGCGAGGGCCGGGAGGGGCTCCTGCGGGCCGTACGCCGTGGTGACCGGGGTGCCGTTCGGGCACTGGGCGGCGATCAGGGCGGCGGCGGCCACGGCGGTCACCGCCACGTCCGAGTCGAGGTAGTCGTCGGCGCCGACGGCCAGGACCTCCGTCAGGGCCGTGCGGAGCAGGGCGCCGCGTTCGGCCGGCGCGGCTTCGTCCAACTCGCCGCTGAAGTCGGCGGCGTGGTCGTTGTCGAACGCGCCGATGTCCCAGGTACCCATGTCGTCTGCTCCCTCCGAGGCCAGTGCCGTGATCTTCGCAAGCGGCACTGACAGGCCGGAACGCGAACGGCGAGCCGCGGTGGGCGGCTCGCCGTTCTGACGGGGCGTCGGGTCGGATCAGCCGAACGGGCTGGTCGCCGGCGGCGGCGGGGCCTGCTGGGCCGACGCGGCCGGGGTGGCGGGCGGGGGTGCCGTCTGGCCGAAGGGGTTGAAGTCCGGCGGCGGGACCTTGACCAGGGTGCCCTTGCGCTCCTCGCCCTCCTCCGCCGGAGCGGCCGCTGCGGCGGCCGGGGTCGGGGGCGCGAAGGGGTTGAAGTCCGCCGGGGGGACCTTCACCAGGGTGCCCTTGGTCGGGTCCGCGGGCTCCGCCGGAGCGGCCGGGGCCGGGACGGTCGGCGGGGTGGTCGGACGCGGCGGGATACCGGCGGGCGGGCCGGTGACGGTGCCGAACGGGTCGGACGGCTCGGAGGAGAGCGTCGTGCCGAACGGGTCCGCCGCGGCCGCCGGACGCGGAGCCGCCACCGGGGCGGGAGCGGGAGCCGGGGCTGCTGCGGCGGGCGCCGCGGGCGGGGGCGTCGTCTGGCCGAAGGGGTTGAAGTCGGGCGGCGGGACCTTGACCAGGGTGCCCTTGCGTTCTTCGCCGTCCTCGGCCGGGGCAGCAGGCTGGGGTGCGGCCGGAGCGGGTGCGGGTGTGGTGAAGGGGTCGGGGGTGGCGAAGGGGTCCTTCCCGCCGAACGGGTCTGCTGCCGGGGTGGTTGCCGGGGCTGCTGCGGCCGGGGTGGCGGGCGGGGGCGTCGTCTGGCCGAAGGGGTTGAAGTCGGGCGGCGGGACCTTGACGAAGGTGCCCTTGCGCTCCTCGCCGTCCCCGGCGGGAGCTGCCGCTGCGGCGGGCTGGGGTGCGGGGGTGGCGAACGGGTCGCTGCCGCCGAACGGGTCTGTTGCCGGGGCCTGTTGGGCGGGCACGGTGGCCGGGGGTGCCGTCTGGCCGAAGGGGTTGAAGTCCGGCGGCGGGACCTTGACGAAGGTGCCCTTGGGCCGTTCCTGCTCCTGCTCCTGGGCCGGGGCCGTGGGGGTGGGCGGGGCGGAGTCCAACGAGGCCAGCACCGGCGTGGCCTGCGCGGGCAGTTCGGTCGGTGCGGGCGTGGCGAACGGGTTGAAGTCGGCGGGCGGCACCCGGACCGCCGTCCCGGCGGCGGTCTCCACGGGCTCGGGCGCCGGCAGCGGTGCGACGGGCGGCGGGGCGACCGGAGGAGTGGGCGGCAGCGGAGCCGCAGGGACGGCCGGGGCGACGGGCGGGGCCTGGACGACCGGGGGCGCGGCAACGGGCGGAGCGGTGACCGGGGGAGCGGTCGGCGCGGCTGCCTGGGCCGGGACCGCGCGGCCCACCGGCACCGGCGCGGGAGCCACCGCCACGCCGTCCCAGGCGAGTTGGACCGAGCAGAGCAGGTCGGCGAAGACCGTGGTGTACAGGTCCCAGTCCTCGGTGTCCGAGGTGCTGAACTGCACGGTCAGCACGGTGTTCCCGTCCGGCATCGGCACGAAGGCCTCGGCCACGGTGCTCACCCCGCCGTTGCCGGCGTCCCGGAGCTCCTTGAGCGCGGGCACCGCCCGGCTCTCCACCAGCACCGCCGCCGGACCGGCCGGCAGCAGCACCGTCCACACCTCGGCGTACGGGCGGTCGGTGGACAGCTCCACCGCCAGCTCCTGGATCGGCTGCGAGCAGGGCACGGTGGACACCACCAGCGACACCCGGGCCCGCCGACCGCCGATCTCCAGCGCGCCGACGCCCGCGTAGGCGACGTCCGCGGTGGCGAAGCGCTCGGCGAGCAGGGCCGCCACCACCGCGAAGTCGTTGCGCTCGGCCGGGGACGCGCCGGAGAACAACTCCTCGGCGGTCTCGGACAGATGGGCCGAGAGCGCGTTGCCCGAACCGCGGACCGTCAGGGTGTGGAACACCGGCGGGACCACCAGCCGGGCCTCCACCCCCGAGCCGGTCGACAGCTCGTCCGGGGCCACCGTCGCCCGGGGCTCGGCCAGCGCGGCCAGCGCCGGGGTGAACCCGACCGTCGGCTCGTCGCCCAGCGGGGCGGGCTCCGCCGCCAGCTGCAGGGTGGAGGCCGACGGCAGGTCGGTCAGGCCGAGCAGGGACGCGCCGAAGCGGTTGGTCAGCACCGGGACGGCCTCGCGGCCCGCGGCCGCGTTCGGGCGGCGGGTGCTGGAGACCTCGATCACGGTGCCCAGCCGGGGCACGGAGAGCAGGCCGGGGCCGATCTGGCTGATCCGCAGACCGAACAGGGCCTTGGCGGCCGGGTGCGCGGAGCGGCGGAACGCGGTCAGCGCGTCGACCGGGTAGTGGGTGGCGCGGCTGCCGAGAAGTGCGGCGCACGCCGCGTCCAGCGTGGCCGTGATCCGGTCTGCGGCGGCGAAGCCGTCCTGCGTCATTCGCCGAGCCCCCTCGTTCTCGGGTGTGGACAGTCCAGGCACTTTTTATCAGACGTGGACGACCCGGCACGTGGGGACGCCGGAAGGGCCTGCGGCGCCGGGGACAGGACGGGGCGCTCCCGGCACGGGAATGCCTGCGGCGCCGGGGCGGGGGACGGCTGAAGGACGGGGTGGGGGAGGGGCGGGTCTCAGGGGGCGGGCGGAGCGGCCAGGCGGAGCAGGGATTCGGTGAGGGCCGGGGTGGCCAGGGTGGCGGCGAGGTCGCGGACCAGGCGGCCGGTGGGGCCGTCGGGCCGTTCGGTGGCGAAGAACTCGCCGAGCAGGGAGGCGAGTTCGGGCTCGCGGGTGGCCGCGACGGCGAGTGCGGCGACCAGCTCCTGGACCAGTTGGAGCTGGAGCGTCTCGGCCGGGACGGGCTTGTCGGCCAGCCAGTCCAGCGAGCTGATCTCGGCGTTGGCGATCCAGGCCCGGACGGTGCGGCGCAGCGTCGGGCCGGGGTCGGGCAGGCCGAGGTGGTGCAGGATCTGCTCCTGCGCGGCCCGCCGGACCTGGTCGATGACGGCGTCGGCGTCCGGGCTGGCGGCGACCGAGCCGCCGCGCAGCAGCGCGCTGAAGCCGGCCGCGTGCGACTGGACGAAGTCGAGGTAGCGGCCCATCACCCGGTACAGCCGCTCGGAGAGCGGGCCGTCGGCGGGCTCCTCGAAGCGGCCGGCCAGCTCGCGGCCGGCCCGGCGCAGGGCCTCCTCGTAGAGGGCCTGTTTGCCGGGGAAGTAGTGGTACACCAGCGGGCGGGAGGCGCCGGCGGCGGCCGCGATGTCGTCGATCGAGACGTCCTCGGGGGCGCGGTCCGAGAACAGTTCGAGGGCGACCGCGATCAGCTGCTCGCGGCGCTCGTCGACGCTGAGCCGCCGCCGGGGTGCCCGGGCGGGTCGCTGTTCCTCCGCGCTGGGCGCCACGGACGGCGTACGGGAAGCCATGCCGCCCACCCTAGTTCGTCGGGGGCGGCCGGGGACAGCGCGGACCCGCCGGTCAGCCGGTGGCGCGGAGTTCCAGGTAGCGCCGCCAGGCCTCGCGGCCGTCCGGGACGAACTCCCAGGTGGCGAGGCGGTCGGTGAGTTCGTCCTCGGTGAGCCAGTCGTACCAGCCGACCTCGGAGGTCTGCGGGGAGACCGGGCCGTCCCACTCGGCCTCGTGGACGTCCGACCACCAGCTGTACCTGTCGCCGTCGGAGTAGCGGAAGCGGAACAGCGGGCGGGTGCGCACGCCGCTGACGCCCAGCTCCTCCTCGGCCTCGCGGACGGCGGCGTCGGCGTAGCTCTCGCCGGTGCCGACCACGCCGCCGACGAAGCAGTCGTAGGCGTTCGGGGCGAAGGTCTTGGCGGGGCTGCGGCGGTGGGTGAAGATCCGCCCGCGCGGGTCGCGGACCAGGACGAAGACGCAGCGGTGGATCAGGCCGTCGCGGTAGACCTCGGAGCGGGGCGCGGTGCGCAGCACCCGGTCGTGCTCGTCGACCACGTCCAGGATCTCGTCGAGGTCGGTGGCGGGAGCGAGGTCGGTGGCGGGGGCGTCGGAGTTGTCCATGCCCGCCATTGTGGCCCGGGGACGCCGTCACCCGAAAGAGTTGGTGTACGGAGCATTTTGTCGGGGGATGAATCGGGCGAACCGTCAGATCACGTCCTCGGGAGCAGAGTTGAAGATCCGTGCCGCCGTCCTGTCCCTCGCCACCGCGCTGGTCGCGGTCGGCACCGCTTTGCCCGCCTCAGCCGCGCCGGTGGAGTCCGTCCGCTCGGGCCTGGACTGCACCACCTGGGTCCACAACAACGACCCGCTCTACGGCGGGGTGGACTGCCGGAACAACACCGGCGGCCCCGTCACCTTCCACGCCAACATCGTCTGCGGCTGGGCGCCGGACGTGACGGGCAACTCGGTGACGGTCCAGCCCGGGCGGGTGGGCGAGTCCTCCGGCCACTGCGCCTTCTACTCCACCGGCATCGGCGGCATCGGGTGGACGGTGGAGTGAGGTGGAGTGAAATGGCGTGACGGGAGTGCCTAGAGTGGCCGGGTGGTCGAGATCCAGGGGTACACGGCGGACGGCTTCGAACCGGTCCGGGAGGCGTTCGCGGGCAACTTCCAGCGGTACGGGGAGTTGGGCGCGGCCTTCGCGCTGTACCTGGACGGCCGCAAGGTGGTCGACCTGTGGGGCGGTGACGCCCGGCCCGAGGTCGGGGCGCGTCCGGCCCCGGCCGTCGGCTGGAGCGAGGGCACCGCGCAGGTGCTCCGCTCGGTGACCAAGGGGCTGACGGCGGCCGCCGCGCTGCACCTCGCGCAGCGCGGGAGGCTCGACCTGGACGCCCCGGTCGCCTCCTACTGGCCGGAGTTCGCGCAGGCCGGCAAGGGCCGGGTGCCGGTCCGCTGGCTGCTGTCGCACCAGGCGGGGCTGCCCGCGCTGGACGTGCCGCTGCGGATCGAGGACGTGCTGGCCTGGGAGCCGGCCGCGGCCGCCGTCGCCGCGCAGGCCCCCGCCTGGGAGCCCGGCACCGCGCACGGCTACCACCCGCTGACCTTCGGCTGGCTGGTCGGCGAGGTGGTGCGGCGGGCCGACGGCCGCAGCGTGGGGCGGTACTTCGCCGAGGAGATCGCCGGTCCGCTCGGGCTCGACCTGTGGATCGGCCTGCCCGGCTCCGAGGCCGGCCGGGTCGGCCGGCTGGTCGACCTGCCCGCCCCGGAGGCCGCCCGGACCGCCCCGAACGGGATGCGGATGCGCCCCAAGCAGTCGGTGCTGGACGCCTACCGGGACCCGAACTCGCTGACCGCCCGGTCGTTCGGCGCGGTGCGCAGCAGCGTCGACCTGAACGACCCGGCGGTGCGGGCCGTCGAGGTGCCGGGCGCGGGCGGCATCGGCACCGCCCGCTCGCTGGCCCGGTTCTACGCGGCGCTGATCGGCGCCGCGGACCGGGCCGACGCCCCGGGGCAGCGCCTGCCCGCGCTGCTCGGGCCGGCCGCGCTGGCCGAGGCGGCCGGGCCCTCGGTGCACGGCCCGGACCGGGTGCTGATCGTCAACACCACCTTCGGCCAGGGCTTCTTCCGGCACGGCGGCACCTCGCCGATGGCCTCCCCGGCGAGCTTCGGCCACCCCGGCCGGGGCGGCTCGCTGGGCTTCGCCGACCCGGAGCTGGGCCTGGGCTTCGGCTACGTCACCAACGGCATGCAGCCCGGCGTCACCGGCGACGTCCGCTCCCGGGCGCTGATCGAGGCGGTCCGCCGCTGCCTGGCGGCCCGGGGCTGAGCCCGGGGCCGAGCCGCCGGGCAGCGGCCGCCGCGGGCTCACCAGAGCTGGTCCCACCACCAGGCGATCTCCGGGTAGGGCGGCGGGGTGAGCCGGCCGTCGGCGGGGCGCTCGGCCCGGGGGGCCGCCGGGCGGCTGCCGGGCACCCGCTCGCCGTACCGGGCGGAGGTGAAGCCCCACTCCAGGTTCCCGCTCACCAGGTTGGACAACTGCTGGATGTAGCGCCGCAGTTCGGCGCCGCCGCGGCGGGCGGTGCGGTCCGACAGGCGGAGGAACAGGCACATCGTCCGGTCGTGCAGGGCGGCGGCCTCCAGCAGGGCCTGCTCGCGGCCGCAGCCCAGGTGGCGCTGGAGCGCGTCGACGATGTTGCTCTCCAGCGCGCCGTGGCTGTCCTCGCGCCGGTAGGAGTAGAGGTCGGCGGAGACCAGCACCAGGAACTTCGCGGCCTGGGTGAGCGCGTGCACCCGCGGCGAGTCCAGCTGGGACTGCGGGATCGCGGTCCGCTCGCAGACCTCGATCACGTCGATGCAGGAGCGGCTGCCGCGGTCCAGCGGACCGATCGTCAGGTACTCGGCGAGCGTCATGGTCCGGCCCTCGGTGCGGTACGCGACCACCGTGGCGGCGCCCATGAAGGACTCCAACTGGCTGTCCGCCCACCGCTTCACGGCCAGCGCGGGGGCCCATTCGCGGGCCCGGTGGAACACGTCCCGGACGGAGGCGACGTACAGGTCGGATTCGTGCGGATGCGAGTTCGCCGAGTTGATAACAGCGAGTAGCGTGGCTGCTATGGTGAGTACACGGGAGGGGTTCCGGCTCAGTCGGCCGGTGTCCCACTCGTCGTCGAGCGTGAGCATGCTGCACAGCCACTGCGAGACCAGTTCCAGCCCCGCGGTGCCTTCGGCGTCCTTGGCGATCCGGCAGACGAACTCGTGGGCCCCGATGGCCAGGAGCCGTCGTCGGCGCTCGGCGTCGCTGCTGAAACCCATTGCCTCGAGCCACAGTTCGGTGCTCTTCCCCACCGCCTCGTGGTCGGGGTGGAGGGCCGACGGAATGGGGCAGAAAAGTGGGGGTATGGCAGCCAACGTGTCTCCAGAGCAGCCTGTTGCCGGTGGGTCATGGTGCGAGGTCTTCCGACCCGGGCGATGGCCTTCCCCCACTAAGATCCACTACACCCCGGTGATCCGAACGTTACCCAATCGGATCGTCAGATGTCCTGAGTAGTAAGGCATTTGCCCCGGGCACCGCCGCCTAACCCTGCATCAGGTCCCCGGCCTGCGCGAACGCCGCCCGCCGGGCCCGCGGCGGCGCTAAGGTCGGGAACGGAGTGCCGGACGGCGAGGCGGAGGGACGGACGTGGCCGAGGAACAGGGCGGACCGCAGCAGGGGGCGGTCGGGGCGGGCGGGCCCGGCGAACGGCTCTGGGAGCGCGAACAGGAGCTGAGGTCCGCCGAGCAGGCCGTGGAGCGGCTGTGCCGCGAGTTCGCCGCGGGCGGCACCAAGATCGGCGAACTGCTGGTCTTCTACGGCAAGCCCGGCATCGGCAAGACCTCGGTGCTGGAGCAGGTCCGGCGGATCGCCGGGGCGCGGCAGGACTCCACCGTGCTGTTCGCGCGCGGCAACGAACGCCAGCGCAAGGCGCCGTTCCGGGTGCTGCGCCAACTGCTGCTCCCGGTGCTCGGCGAACTCGACGAGGCCGAGCGCGCCGAGGTGTTCGGCAACTGGTACAACATCGTCGCGCCCGCCGTCGGCCTGGAACCGCCCTCCGACGAGGTCGAGCGGATCGACCCGCAGGGCATCCACGACGGTCTCGACTTCGTCATCACCCAACTGGCGCCCCGGCGCGCCCCGCTGGTGGTGGCCGTCGACGACCTGCACGCCGTCGACCAGGAGTCGCTGGCCTGGCTGGCCTCCTTCGCGCTGCGCGCCCGCGACCTGCCGGTGCTGCTGGCCTTCGCCTACCGCGAGGAGTTCACCCCCGAGGGCCGCCCCTACGTCGAGCAGATCGCCGCCCAGGCCGTCCGCCAGCACGAACTGCGGCCGCTCAGCCCGGTGTCGATCGCCGAGATCGTGCACGCCGAGTTCGCCGAGGCCGACGACGCCTTCTGCCGCCAGGTCTGGGCGGTCACCGCCGGCGCCCCGTACGACACCGTGGCGCTGCTGCGCGAGGTCCGCGACCAGAACCTCGAACCCGTCGACGAGAACTCGCCCCGGCTGCGCGACCTCGCGGCCGCCGCCCGGGGCGAGGGCCTCGACTACTGGCTCGACAAGCTCGGCCCCACCTCGATCCGGTTCGCCTGGGCCGCCGCCCTGCTCGGCACCGACATCAAGGAGGACCTGGCCGCCGCGATCTGCGGGCAGGGCCCCGCCCAGGCCGCCGAATCGGTCCGCGAGCTGCGCCGCCTGCGGGTGCTCACCAGCCAGCCCAACGGCCGACTGGAGTTCGTCCACCCGCTGATCGCCACCTCCATCTACCAGTCGATCCAGCCCGCGGTCCGGGCGGGCATGCACGGCGTGGCCGCCAACGTGATCGAGAACAGCGGCGGCTCGCTGCTGGCCGCCTCCCGCCACCTGCTGGAGACCCACCCCGGCGAGGGCGACGACCTGATCGTCCGCAAGCTCCGCCGGGCCGCCGCCGAGAACCTGGCGATCGGCGCCCCCGAGGCCGCCCGCCGCTGTCTGGAGCGCGCCCTCAACGAGCCGCCGGACGAGGAGGACCGGGCCGAGGTGCTGTACGAACTCGCCTGCGCCAGCCTGCTCACCGACCCCGAGTCCACCGCCAACCAGCTGCGCCGGGCCCTCGACATCGAGGACGGCCTCAGCCCCGACCTGCGGGTCGAGGCGGTCTTCCGGCTCTCCGAGGTGATCGCGCACGGCGGCGACCTGAGCGGGGCCGCCGCGCTCTGCCTGGAGGAGTCCGAGCACACCCCCGAGGGCCCCGGACGGCTCCGGCTGCTGGTCGCCCACCTGCTCTACACCGCGCTGCGCCGGGACGAGGACGACGGCCCCGGCCGCGCCGCCCAGGTCGCCCGGCTGGTGGCGGAGGTCGAC
This sequence comes from Kitasatospora sp. NPDC088134, assembly GCF_044741705.1. Lineage (NCBI taxonomy): Bacteria > Bacillati > Actinomycetota > Actinomycetes > Kitasatosporales > Streptomycetaceae > Kitasatospora > Kitasatospora sp. NPDC088134. Next base: position 88,984 of record NZ_JBIUTD010000025.1, read on the forward strand.
CCGGAGAGCGAGGCCGCCCGCCCGGTCCGCGCCCTGCACGCCTGGGACCTCACCCTCCAGGGCCGCAGCACCGCCGAGGCGCTGGCCGTCGCCGAGAGCGCGCTGTGCGACGGCCGGCTGCCGCGCGGCCTCGGCTGGACCAACACCACCTGGAACTTCGAACTCCCCGCGCTGCTCGGCCTCTGCTTCGCCTACAACGACGAACTCGCCCGCGCCGAGAAGCTGTTCAGCTCCGCCATCCTGGAGTTCGAGATCGCCGGGTGGAGCGGCGCGCACCGGGGCTTCGCCTACTTCCTGATGGGCTTCGCCCGGCTGCGCCGCGGCTTCCTCCCCGAGGCCGAGGACTTCCTCCGCCGCGGCCTGCGGATCGCCGACCGGATGGGCGACGGCCTGCCGCTGCAGCTGAACCTGGTCGGCACGCTGATCGACACCCTGCTCGCCCGCGGCCGCGACCAGGAGGCCTCCGAGATCGCCCGCAAGTACCGCTTCGCGCCGCCGTACCACCACACCGCGCTGCTGCTCCCCGACGTGGCCACCATCTACGGCAAGCTGCTGATCTCCCGCGGCGAGCACGACATGGCCGTCGAGGTGCTGGCCGAGACCGGCATGCGGCTGGACCGGCGCGGCTGGCGCTCCCCGGTGCACGCCCCGTGGGCCGGCCACCTGGCGGTGGCGATGGCGCACCGGGACCTGCCGTCCGCCCGGAAGAACGGCGACGACGCGATCGCCCGGGCCAAGGAGTCCGGTTCGCGCTCGGCGCTCGGCTCCGCGCTGCGGCTGGCCGCCAGCGTCTGGGAGGGCGCGCACGCGGTGGAGCTGCTGCAGGAGTCGGTCGCGGTGCTGGGCCTCTCCCCGGCGAGCTACGAGCACGCGCACGCCCTGGTCGACCTCGGCGCCGCCCTGGTGGCGGTCGGCCGCAGCGTGGAGGCCGCCGAACACCTCTACCAGGGAATGGAGTTGGCCAAGCACTGCGGTGCGGACGGCCTGGAGGTCCGGGCCCGCAACGTGCTGTCCAGCTCGAACCTGCGGCCCAGCCGGGTGCTCCAGCCGCCCCGGGACACCCTCAACCCGCAGGAGCGCCAGATCGCCGAGCTCGCGGCGCACCGGATGCCGGCCCAGCGGATCGCCGAGCGGCTGCAGCTGCCGGTCGGCCTGGTCCGGCAGCGGCTGGCCGCCGTCCACCGCAAGCTCGGCACCGGGCCGGAGGGCCTCGCGGAGGCGCTCGGGCTGCCCGCCGACGGCCCCGGACCGGACGCCTGACGGCCCGTCGGTCGCTCCGGCGCGCGGGGACGGGTCACCGGGCCGCGCGCCGGGGCGGGCTACGCTGACGGAGCAGGAAGATCACGAACCGAGGAGCAGCCCCATGACCGCGTCGGACCTGCCCACCGAGGTGCACCGGGCACCCTTCGACCACTCCGGTGCGGGCGTGGGCCTGGAGCGGTGGACGCTGCGCTCCGGCCCGGTCGAGGCCACCGTGATCACGCTCGGCGCGGCGCTGCACACCCTGACCGCCCCGGACCGGGACGGCGTGCCCGCCCAGGTGCTGCTGACCACGGACGACGTCGGCCTGCTGCTCGGCCCGGCCAGGCACTACGGGGTGACGGTCGGCCGGTACGCCAACCGGATCGCGGGCAGCCGGATCACCCTGGACGGCGAGGAGTTCGCGCTGCTGCCGACCGGCCACGGCGTCACGCTGCACGGCGGCCCGGACTCCTTCTCGCACCGGGTCTGGGCGGCCGAGGAGATCCCCGGCGGGGTGCGGATGCACCTGCACTCCCCGGACGGCGACCAGGGCTTCCCGGGCGCGCTGGACGTCTGGGCCGACTTCACCCTGCACGGCTCCGAGCTGGCCATCTCCTACCGGGCCGTGACCACCCGGCCCACCGTGGTCAACCTGACCAACCACGCCTACTTCAACCTGGCGGGCGAGGGCAGCGGCGACGTGCTGGGGCACCTGCTGACGCTGGACGCCGACCAGTACACGCCGGTGAACGAGCAGCAGGTGCCGTACGGCCCGTACGAGCCGGTGGCGGGCACCCCGTTCGACTTCACCACGGCCCGGGCGATCGGTGAGGGGATCGCGGCGGGCGGCGCCGAGGGGCACCCGCAGCTGAAGGCCTCGCGCGGCTACGACCACAACTGGGTGCTGCGCGAGCGCCCCGCGGACGGGCCGCCGGTGCGGGCCGCGCTGCTGGCGGACCCGGGCAGCGGCCGCACCCTGGAGGTGCTGACCACCGAGCCGGGCCTCCAGGTGTACACCGCGAACGGCTTCGACGGCTCGGTCACCGGCCCGTCCGGCGCGGCGCACGGCCCGTTCGCGGGCGTGGCGCTGGAGACCCAGCACCACCCGGATTCGCCGCACCACCCGCAGTACCCGTCGACCGAGCTGCGGCCGGGGCAGGAGTTCCGCTCCACCACCGTGCTGCGGCTGGGCACCGCCGACTGATCCGGCCCCGCCCGTCCGAGGGCCCCCGGGAGCGCCGGCCGCTCCCGGGGGCCCTTCCGCATGTCCGGGGCCCGTTGGCTGCAAGGAGTTTCCGCAAGGCGACGGACGGTCAAGACGCACGACGGCAACTCTAAGGACACGTGGACGTAACGATCCCCGTCATCTTACGGAAACTTGCTGCAAGGGCTTTCAGCAACTCGGGGGCCGCTGTTACGTTCCTGGTCAAGCCCGACGGCCGCAACGGCGCAGTCGGCTGGGACAGCCATTATGCGCCGTCCACCTCCATCTCGGGCACCCCCACCTTTCTAGGAGTTTCCATGCGGCGTGGCATCGCGGCCTCCGCTCTCGTTGCGGCTCTGGCGGTCTCCATGGCGGCTTGCAGCAGCAGCGGCTCCGGCTCGGACGCCAAGGGCGACGGCGGACCGGTCACCATCACCTACTGGGACACCTCGAACGCCACCAACGAGGCGCCGAACTACCAGGAGCTGGTCAAGAAGTTCGAGGCCGCGAACCCGAACATCAAGGTCAACTTCGTGAACGTGCCGTTCGACACGGCGCAGAACAAGCTGCAGACCGCGATGGGCGCCAAGGGCGCGCCGGACGCCTTCCGCTCCGAGGTCGGCTGGACCTCCGCCTTCGCCAAGGCCGGCTACCTGGAGCCGCTGGACGGCACCCCCGCGCTGACCGACGCCGCCGTCTTCCAGCCCTCGCTGATCCAGCAGGCCAAGTACTCCGGCAAGACCTACGGCGTGCCGCTGGTCACCGACACCCTCGGCCTGATGTACAACAAGGAGCTCTTCGCCAAGGCCGGCATCACCGCGGCCCCGAAGACCTGGGACGAGCTCAAGGCCGACGCCGCGCAGCTGAAGGAGAAGGCCGGCGTCGACGGCTTCTGGCTGAAGGCCGCCGACGGCTACTACGCCATGCCGTTCCTGTACGGCGAGGGCACCAACATGGTCGACGCCGCGGGCAAGAAGATCACCGTGAACTCGCCCGAGGCCGCCAAGGCGATCGAGACCTACAACTCGATGTTCACCGCCCCCGGCACCGTGAAGGCCGACGTCACCACCGACGCCTACGCGCACATGATGGACGCCTTCAACAGCGGCAAGGTCGCGGCGATCATCCAGGGCCCGTGGGAGGTCACCAACGTCTACAAGGGCGCCGCGTTCGCCGACAAGAAGAACCTCGGCATCGCCGCCGTCCCGAACGGCTCCGCGGGCAAGGGCGGCGCCCCGACCGGCGGCCACAACGTCTCGGTCTACGCCGGCTCCGACAAGGCCCACAAGGACGCCGCCGAGAAGCTCGCCGCGTTCCTCACCTCCGCCGAGAGCCAGACCTTCCTGGCGCTGAAGAACGGCACCCTGCCCACCCGCAGCGACGCCTACACCGCCGAGGTCAAGGCCAACCCGGGCATCGCCGACTTCCAGGCGATCCTGGCCTCCGCCCAGCCGCGCCCCGAACTGCCCGAGTACGCCTCGCTGTTCGGCTCCTTCGGCACCAACCTCGGCAAGATCGTCCAGGGCCAGTCGGACATCAAGACCGGCCTGGACGCCACCGCGACCGACTACGCGAAGCTCCTCCCGGACTTCAAGAAGTAATCGGATCGGCCGGCCCGGCCCACACCTGACGGTGGGCCGGGCCACTCCCGTCGTACCCCCTTCAGCCCCCAGCAGTCGCCGCGGCAGGCGGCGGACCCCCCGGAGAAGGTGCACACCCATGGCAGTTGCGGTCGCACAGCGCATCAAGCTGTCGTACTCGAAGTACTGGTACGCGTACGCGATGATCGCGCCGGTCGTGATCGTCCTCGGGGTGCTGGTCGGCTACCCGCTGGTGCGCGGCTTCTACCTGACCCTGACCAACGCCACCAGCCTCAACGTCGGCCGGCAGATCGGGGTCAACCACATCCCCGACAGCTTCGACTTCATCGGGCTGGACAACTACGCGGACATCCTGTGGGGGCCGACCGCGTACGACCGCTTCTGGTCGCACTTCGTCTGGACCGTCGCCTGGACCGCGATCTGCGTGGTCCTGCACTACAGCATCGGCCTCGGCCTGGCGCTGCTGCTCAACCGGAAGATCCGCGGCCGCGGCCTGTACCGGCTGGTGCTGATCCTGCCCTGGGCGGTCCCGACCTTCGTCACCGTCTTCTCCTGGCGCCTGATGCTCGCCGACGGCGGCGCCGTCAACGGCCTGCTGTCCTTCCTGCACCTGCCCGAACCCGCCTGGCTGTCCGAGCCGCTGGCGCAGAAGGCCGCCGCGATCATGGTCAACACCTGGGTCGGCGTGCCGTTCATGATGATCTCGCTGCTCGGCGGGCTCCAGTCGATCCCGCAGGAGCTGTACGAGGCCGCCGAGATGGACGGCGCCAGCCCCTGGCAGCGGTTCCGCTACGTCACCCTGCCCGGCCTGCGGACCGTCTCCTCCACCGTCGTGCTGCTCGGCGTGATCTGGACCTTCAACCAGTTCGCGGTCATCTTCCTGCTGTTCGGCTCCGGCGCCCCCGACGCGCAGATCCTGGTCACCTGGGCCTACCGCCTCGGCTTCGGTCAGCAGCCCTCCGACTACGCGCAGTCCGCGACCTACGGAATCCTGCTGCTGTCGATCCTGATCGTCTTCACCAGCTTCTACCGCCGCTGGCTGGCCCGGAACGAGAAGGCCAGCGGATGAGCACCGCCACCGCCTCCCAGCCCCAGGAACCCGACCAGGCAGGTAGCCCCATGACACTCACCGCCGACCGCCCCGCCGCCGGAACGGCCCCCGCGAAGCGCCCCGCCAAGGTCCGCCGCCGCGGTCGGTCGTCCCCGCTGGTCACCCTGCTCACGCACGGCGCGCTGATCGTCGCCAGCCTGATCGCGCTGTTCCCGGTGCTGTACATCGCGTACATCTCGCTCGGTCCGGACGACAACGACTACCTGCACCCGGCGAAGATCTTCGACAAGATGACCTTCGCCAACTACGGCAAGGTCATGAACGACACCGGGTTCTTCACCTGGTTCGGCAACTCGGCGATCGTGGCCGGCGGCACCACCCTGATCGGCGTGCTGATCGCCGCCTCCACCGGCTACGCGGTCTCCCGGATGCGCTTCCCCGGCTACCGCCAGCTGATGTGGACCCTGCTGGTCACCCAGATGTTCCCGATCGCGGTCCTGATCGTCCCGATGTACTACATCCTGTCCAACCTCGGCCTGCTGGACAGCTACACCGGCCTGATCATGGTCTACTCCTCCACCACCGTGCCGTACTGCGCCTGGCTGCTCAAGGGCTACTTCGACACCATCCCGATGGAGATCGACGAGGCCGGCCGGGTCGACGGGCTCTCCCCGATCGGCACCTTCTGGCGGCTGATCCTGCCGCTGGCCCGCCCGGGCCTGGCGGTGGCCGCGTTCTACTCCTTCCTCACCGCCTGGGGCGAGGTCGCCTACGCCTCGACCTTCATGCTCTCCTCCGACAAGTACACGCTGGCCGTCGGCCTGTCCTCGTTCGTCAGCGAGCACGACCACCAGTGGCAGCTGATGGCCGCCACCTCGGTGCTGATCGCGCTCCCCGCCGCGGTCGTCTTCTACCTGGTGCAGCGCCACCTGGTCACCGGCCTGACGGCCGGTGCCGCGAAGTCCTGAACCCGCGCCGCGCAGTCCCGAACCAGCGCCACCCCCACGTCACTTCCACAGCCTCCGAGGGATGACTGTCCAATGACCCAGAACCTGGCCGACGCCTCCCGGCCCGCCGCCGTTCCCGCCGCTCGGACCACCGAAGCGAGTGCCGGCGCCGCCAGAGGCGGCTGGTGGCGGGACGCGGTCATCTACCAGGTGTACCCGCGCAGCTTCGCGGACGGCAACGGGGACGGCATGGGCGACCTGCCCGGCATCCGCGCCCGCCTGCCCTACCTGCGCGACCTGGGCGTGGACGCGGTCTGGCTCTCGCCGTTCTACGCCTCCCCGCAGGCCGACGCCGGCTACGACGTCGCCGACTACCGGGCCGTGGACCCGATGTTCGGCACCCTGCTGGACGCCGACGGGCTGATCCGGGACGCCCACGACCTGGGCCTGCGGATCATCGTCGACCTGGTCCCCAACCACTCCTCCGACCAGCACGAGTGGTTCCAGCGCGCGCTGCGCGAGGGCCCCGGCTCCCCGCTGCGCGAGCGCTACCACTTCCGCCCCGGCAAGGGCGAGAACGGCGAACTCCCGCCCAACGACTGGGAGTCCATCTTCGGCGGCCCCGCCTGGACCCGCACCGCGAACCCGGACGGCACCCCCGGCGACTGGTACCTGCACCTGTTCGCCCCCGAGCAGCCCGACTTCAACTGGGACAGCCCCGCCGTCGCCGACGAGTTCCGCTCCATCCTGCGGTTCTGGCTCGACATGGGCGTCGACGGCTTCCGGATCGACGTCGCGCACGGCATGGTCAAGGCCCCCGGCCTGCCCGACCTCGGCAGCCACGACCAGCTCAAGCTGCTCGGCAACGACGTCATGCCGTTCTTCGACCAGGACGGCGTGCACGCCATCTACCGCGAGTGGCGCAAGATCCTCGACGAGTACCCCGGCGACCGGATCGGCGTCGCCGAGGCGTGGACCCCGACCGTCCAGCGGACCGCCAACTACGTCCGCCCCGACGAGCTGCACCAGGCCTTCAACTTCCAGTACCTGGGCACCGGTTGGGACGCCGCCGCGCTGCGCGAGGTGATCGACCTCTCGCTCGACTCGATGCGCCCGGTCGAGGCCCCCACCACCTGGGTGCTCTCCAACCACGACGTCACCCGGCATGCCACCCGGTTCGCCAACCCGCCCGGCCTGGGCACCCAGATCCGCACCCCCGGCGACCGCGCCCTCGGCCTGCGCCGGGCCCGCGCCGCCACCCTGCTGATGCTCGCGCTGCCCGGCTCCGCCTACCTCTACCAGGGCGAGGAGCTCGGCCTGCCCGACGTCACCGACCTGCCCGACGAGGTCCGCCAGGACCCGTCGTTCTTCCGGCAGGCCGGCCAGGACGGCTACCGCGACGGCTGCCGGGTCCCGATCCCGTGGTCCGGCACCGAGGCCCCCTACGGCTTCGGCCCCAACCCCGGCGGCCCCAGCTGGCTGCCGCAGCCCGCCGAGTGGGCCGCGCTCTCGGTGGAGGTCCAGACCGGCGACCCGACCTCCACGCTGGAGCTGTACCGCTCCGCGCTCGCCGTCCGCCGCGCCCAGCCCGCGCTCGGCGCCGGCACCGGGGTCGAGTGGCTGCCCGCCCCCGAGGGCGTGCTGGCCTTCCGCCGCGAGTCCGCCGAGGGCTCCTTCGTCTGCACCGTGAACACCACCGGCGAGAGCGTCCGGATTCCCGCCCCCGGCCGTATGCTGCTCTCCTCCGCCGAGGCTGTCGCGGCGGAGGACGGCGTCGAACTCCCGGCCGACAGCACCGCATGGTGGGCGGTCTGACGTGGTTGCAATAGGCTCTGGGATCGTGACTACGGCGCGACTCTCCGACATCGCGGCGCAGGCGGGGGTCAGCGAAGCCACCGTCAGCCGCGTCCTCAACGGCAAGGCGGGTGTCTCCGCGACCACCCGGCAGACCGTGCTGGCCGCCCTGGACGTGCTCGGCTACGAGCGCCCCACCAGGCTGCGCCAGCGCAGCGCCGGGCTGATCGGCCTGATCACCCCGGAGCTGAGCAACCCGATCTTCCCGGCGCTGGCCCAGGTCATCGAGCAGGTGCTCAGCCGGCACGGCTACACGCCGGTGCTGTGCACCCAGACCCCGGGCGGCTCCACCGAGGACGAACTCGTCGAGATGCTGGTCGAACGCGGCGTCGCCGGCATCGTGTTCGTCTCCGGCCTGCACGCCGACACCACCGCCGACCACGACCGGTACGCCAAGCTGACCGGCCGTCAGGTCCCGTTCGTGCTGATCAACGGCTACAGCGAGAAGATCGCCGCGCCGTTCATCTCCCCGGACGACCGGGCCGCGATGTGGATGGCCGTCCAGCACCTGGTGGAACTCGGCCACGAGAACATCGGGCTGGCGGTCGGCCAGAAGCGGTACGTGCCGGTGCTGCGCAAGATCGAGGGCTTCACGGCCGCCGTGCAGCAGCTCACCGGGCGCACCGCCGAACAGGCCGAACAGCTGGTCCACCACACCCTGTTCAGCGTGGAGGGCGGGCACGCCGCCGCCCAGGCGCTGCTCGACAAGGGCTGCACGGCGATCGTCTGCGGCTCCGACATGATGGCGCTCGGCGCGATCCGGGCGGTCCGCCGGCGCGGGCTGTCGGTGCCGCAGGACGTCTCGGTGGTCGGCTTCGACGACTCCCCGTTGATAGCGTTCACCGAGCCGCCGCTGACCACCGTCCGCCAGCCGGTCGAGGCGATGGCCACCGCCGCCGTCGACGCCCTGCTGGAGGAGGTCGGCGGGAACCCGGCGCAGCGCTCCGAGTTCATGTTCCAGCCCGAGCTGGTGATGCGCGGCTCCACCGGCTCCGGCCCGCGCAACGGCTGACACCCCGTCGGCCGACACCCCGTCGGCCGGGGCTGCGACGGCCGGTGCTCCGACGACGGGCCCCCGGGAGGCAACTCCCGGGGGCCCGCGGCGCGTTCAGGCGTAGAGCTGCTCGATGTCGCGCCGGTAGGCGGTGGTGACGGCCTGTCGGCGGACCTTCAGCGACGGGGTGAGCAGGCCGCGCTCCTCGGTGAAGTCGCCCGCCACCACCCGCACCCGGCGGATCGACTCGGCCCGCGAGACGGTCGAGTTGACGGCCCGCACCGCCCCGGCGAGCGCCGTCAGCACCGCGTGGTGCACCGGGATCGCGCTGCCGATCTCCACCGGGTCCGGCCCGCCCGCCGGGACCTGCGGGCGCAGCTCCAGGAACTGCTCCACCGCCTCCGGGTCCAGGGTCAGCAGCGCGCCCACGTACGGGCGGCCGTTGCCGACCACCAGGGCCTGGCTGATCATCGGGTGGGCGCGCAGCCGGTCCTCCAGCGGGCCGGGGGAGACGTTCTTGCCGCCGGAGGTCACCAGGATCTCCTTCTTGCGGCCGGTGATGGTCAGGTAGCCGTCCTCGTCCAGCCGCCCCAGGTCCCCGGTGGCGAACCAGACCGGCCGGGCCGGTCGCGGCGCGCCCAACTCGTAGTAGCCGTCGAAGACCTGACTGCCGCTCAGGAACACCTCGCCGTCCTCGGCGACCCGCACCGCGCTGCCCGGCACCGGCGGGCCGACCGTGCCCGGCCGGGGCCGCAGCGGCGGGTTCACGGTGGACGGGCCGCTGGTCTCGGTCAGCCCGTAGCCCTCGTAGACCAGGACGCCCGCGCCCGCGAAGAACAGCAGCAGCTCCGGGTCGATCGAGGAGCCGCCGCTGATCGCGTACCGGACCTTGCCGCCCATCGCGGCCCGGACCCGCCGGTACACCAGCGCGTCGTACAGGCCGTGCGCGACCCGCAGCGCGAACGGGGCCGGCCGGCCCTCGCCGGCCAGCGCGGCCAGTTCGGCCCGGGCGTAGCGGACCGCGACGTCCGCGGCCCGGTCGAAGACCTTCACCGCGCCCTTGGCCTGCGCCTCGGCCCGCCCCAACTGGTGGATCTTCTCGAACAGGTAGGGCACCCCGGCCAGGAAGGTCGCGCCGAAGGAGGCCAGGTCGGGCCGGAGCTCGGCCGGCTTCAGGGACGGGCTGTGGCCGAGCCTGATCCGGCCGTACACGCAGGTGACCTGGAGCATCCGGCCCAGCACGTGGGCCAGCGGCAGGAACAGCAGGGTGCACGGCGGCTCCCCGGTGACCTCCGCGAACACCGGCTCCATCAGGGCGTGGCAATTGGCGGCCTCGGTCAGGAAGTTGGCGTGGGTGAGCAGGCAGCCCTTGGGGCGGCCGGTGGTGCCGGAGGTGTAGATCAGGGTGGCCTCGCTGTGCGGCCCCAGCGCCGCCCGGCGGCGCTCCAACTCGGCGGCGGGGACGGCCTTCCCGAGCTCGCCGAGCGCCCCGACCGCGTCCTCGTCCAGCCGCCACAGCGGCACCGTGCCGCCGGTCCGGGCGATCGCCACCGTCAGCACCTCGGCGGTCCCGGCGTCCTCCGCGACCGCCAGCACCGCCGCCGAGTCCCGGACGATCCACTCGGCCTGCTCGACCGAGGCGGTCGGGTAGACCGGCACCACGGCGGCGCCGGCCGCCCAGGCCGCGAAGTCCAGCAGCGTCCACTCGTACCTGGTCCGGGACATCAGCACCACCCGGTCGCCGGGCCGGACGCCCACCGCGACCAGTCCGCGGGCGGCCGCCGCGACCTCCTCGGCGAACTGCCGGGCCGTCAGGTGCTGCCAGCGGCCGCCGTCCTGACGCCGGGTCACCACCACGGCGTCCGGGGCCTGTTCGGCGTTGCGGAACGGCAGGTCGGCCAGGCTCCCGTGCGCGGGCGGCGGCACCAGCGGCCCGGTGCGGGCCTCGACCACCCGGCCGCCGGACCGTAACACCTCGACCGGGGCCCGGTCGCGCAGCTGCTCGTCGCGCCCGGCACGGGCGAGGGGGTGGGCCATGGCGGACTCCCTTGGGTGGGGGTGGGATCCGCCCAGGGTAGGTACTCGCCAGTAAACTTACTAGACGGTAAGTTCCTTGACAGTTCAGGATCTTGCGCCGTAATGCGGGGCCGCTCGCTGCGGGGCTCAGCCCTCCTCGACGGGCGCGGCGGGGCCGGTGAAGCGCTCGCCCCGGTGCGGGTCGCCGGTGCCGGCCCGGGTGGCCAGGTAGTCGCGGACGATCAGCTCGACCGCGTCCTGCGGGCTGCTCGCGCCGACCCGCATCATCACCTCCAGCGCGAGGTCCGCGTCGAGGGAGATGGTCAGCTTCGCCATGGGTGCGCTCCGGGGTCGGGCCGCCGCCGGACGGGGTTCGGGCCCGGCGGGTCGTCCGGCCGAGCATAGGCCGCTGCCCCCGGAGCCGACCAGGGTCTCCGGGGGCAGCGGTGCCGTGGGGGTGTCGTGCGCGTCCGACCGGGGGTCAGACGCGGCCGGCGAAGTCCGGCGCCCAGTTGGCGATCGTCTCGGTGCGGACGCCCGAGCGCGGGTTCGCGGCCTCGACGTACTTGCCGTCGCCGAGGTAGATGGCGACGTGGTAGACGCCGGAGTTGGAGCCGTTGTTGGACCAGAACAGCAGGTCGCCGGCCTGCAGGCTGCCCAGCGAGACCCGGGTCGCGTAGTCGGCCTGGTCGGCGGCGACCCGCGGCAGGCTGATGCCGGCCTGGCGGAACGCGGCCTGGGTCAGGCCGGAGCAGTCCCAGCCGCCGTTGCCGGTGCCGCCGTAGATGTACGCCTGGCCGAGCTTGCCGAGCGCGAAGTCGATCGCCGCGGCCTTGGAGCCGGTCGCCTTGACGGCGCTGCCGGTGGACGCCTTGGTCTCCTGCGCGGCGGGCTTCGCCGCGGTGGTGCCCGGGGCGGACTTGGCGCGGTTCCAGGACGAGGACGAGGACTTGGTGGCGGGCGCCGACTGCTCGGCCGGGGCCTCGGCGACGGCGACGTTGCCGAGGGCCAGCTGCTGGCCCGGGTAGATCATGTCCGGGCCCTCGGTGAGGACGGACCGGTTCAGGTCGTACAGCGCCTGCCAGCCGCCGTCCACGTGCTCGCGCTGGGCGATGGTGGACAGCCAGTCGCCGGCCTGCACGGTGTAGCTGCCGGCCGACTGCCGGGCCTGCTGGGTCTGCTGCTGGGCCTGCGGCTTGCTCTGGGTCCGGGCCTGCTGCCAGCCGGAACCCGACTTCGGGGTCTCGGACTTCGGGGCCTGCGGCTTCACGGCGTCGCCGGCGGACTTGGTGCTGCTCGGGGCGGAGGCGTCGACCTGCGGGGCGCCGCCGCCCTTGGTCAGGCCGGCCTGGATCGAGCACACCGGCCAGGCGCCGGGGCCCTGCGAGGCGAGCACCTTCTCGGCGACGGTGATCTGCTGGTCCTTGGAGGCCAGGTCGGCGCGCGAGGCGTACGCGGTGCCGCCGAACTCGGCCCAGGTGGAGGCGGTGAACTGCAGGCCGCCGTAGAAGCCGTTGCCGGTGTTGATCGACCAGTCGCCGCTGGACTCGCACTGCGCGACCTTGTCCCAGGTGGAGACCGAGGCGGCGGAGGCGGTGTTGGCGGTCAGGCAGGGGACGGTGAGACCGATGCCGACCACGCCGGTGGTCGCGATCAGGCGGCGGGCGCGCTTGGCGCTGATGGGCAGCATGAAGAAGCGTTCCTCTCCCACGCCTGCGAGGTGAGCTGTCGGATTCGGGCCGGAGTAGCCCGGCCGCGCGCCACCCGAAGGTGCGCACGGCTTCACCCCTAGCCCCGGACCGGTCGGTTGGACCGTCCCCGGGCGACTTACCTGGTTCCCCCGCCCCTGCCGCGGTGCGTTTCGCATGAGCCGACCCACCCGGCGGCAGGACTCGGCGTTCCGGGAGGGCTGGGTCCGTGTGTCCACGAACGTGGGCAGGAGATTAAGCAGGTGGAAAGGGAATTCGCAAATGCCTGTGACGGGCGTCACGGCGCGCGGAATTCACGATCAAGGAATTTCCGCCGAACTCGCTTGCCCGTGAAGGGAGGTGGCCGGGCGTCAGGCAATTGGTGATCTTGTGCCCGTTTTGAGGGAGTATGAGAATCGGTGGGTGGATATTCGGTTTCGATGCGGTTTGCGCTCGCGGGTTCGGGTGCTTCGTCCGCTTTGCCCGGCGTGACCGGCGCGACCGGCGCGACCGGCGCCGCCGGGGCGGTCCGGCCGAGGACGTCCGAATTCCGCCCCCGCATTTCCGCGCGCCCGAATGCGCCCCGGGCGCGCCGTCGTCCGCGCCGTCGCCCGCCCGGCGCCGCCATCGCCCGGCCGCCCGGACCCGGGCGCCGAACGGGTGACTGACGGTACGTCAGGATGCTTAAGCGAAACGGAAGACGCCGCTTCCCGGTCGGTCTTCTGCCTATGCTGCGAACGAGTGGGGTTCGGAGTTCCCTGCGCCCCGGGAGGGCGGCCATCGTGGACCAGCGCGACAACGAACAGCCGGCGGCCGGCCGGCACCGGCGGCCGGTGGTCGAGCGGCGGCGGATGCTCACCTGGCTGGCGGTCGGGACGGTGACGGCGGTCGGCGGGGGAGCGGTGCTGCGGCAGTCGCTCGCCGGGGCCGACGAGACCGCGGCCGGCCCGCCCCGTCCCAGTGCCCCGCCGACGGGCCACCGGCACGGCACCGCCGCCCCGCCGCCCGCCTCCGCGAGCCCGCAGCCCTCCGAACCGCCCCCGCCGGTCGACGAGGGCGGCCGCAAGTGGTCCGACCCCAAGGGCTGGGGCGGCCGGCTCCCGGCCCCGGGCAGCGCGGTGCGGATCACCGACAAAGTGCTGCTCGACACCGACGCCCAGATCGGCTCGCTGCTGATCGAGGCCACCGGCTCGCTGGTGTTCGCCAAGGACCACTCGCTCACCCTGGCCAGCTCCGGCAACGTCGAGGTGCGCGGCACCCTGGCGCTCGCCCCAGACGACGCCCACACCCACACCCTGCGCTTCCCGGACGTCGACGAACGCCGGTTCAAGGGCGGCGGCATGACGGTCGTCGACGGCGACACCGGCCTGTGGGTCACCGGCCGCGGCTACCTGCGGCTGGACGGCGCCCCCCGCACCGCCTGGGTCCGGGCCGCCGCCGACCTGCGGGCCGGCGACGTCACGATCAAGCTGGCCGCCGCCCCCACCGGCTGGCAGCCCGGCGACGAACTCACCGTCACCCCCACCGCCGCGCCCGACCAGGACGACTTCTCCACCTCCTACGACCTGGTGACGGTCCAGCGGGTGGACGGCGCCACCGTCACGCTCACCGCCCCGCTGCAGCACGCCCACCCCCGGGTCGCGGTCGGCGGCGGCCCGGTCTTCGGTGCCGAGGTGCTCAACCTGACCCGCAACGTCCGGGTCGAGGGCACCGAGCAGGGCCGGGCGCACGTCCACCTCACCTCGAACCGGCACGCCGACGTCCGGCACACCGCGATCCGCTGGATGGGCCCGCGCGCGAACGGCAAGGACAGCTGGAACGGCAAGCCCGTCACCGAGCCGGTGCTCGGCCGCTACGGGCTGCACTTCCACATGCTGCTGGACACCTCGCGCGGCACCGTGGTCGAGGGCGTGGTGGTCCGCGACACCGGCAGCCACGCCTTCGTGCCGCACGCCGCGCACGGCATCACCTTCCGCGGCTGCATCTCCCACCAGACCTGGGAGGACGCCTACTGGTGGGACGGCCCGATCGACACCCGCACCCCGCAGGGCCCCTCGAACGACATCGTCTACGAGGGCTGCGTCGCCTCCCGCACCGTCTACGAGCCCAACCCGCGCGGCTACCGGCTGACCGGCTTCAGCCTCGGCGCGGGCACCGGCTCCTCGGCCCGGGACTGCGTGGCCGTCGGTGTCCAGGGCGCCACCGGCGCCTCCGGCTACGAGTGGCCGGAGACCAGCGAGGGCGTCTGGACCTTCGAGAACTGCCTGGCCCACAACAACCTGGAGAACGGCGTCTTCGTCTGGCTCAACGCCGAGCACCACCACACCGTCAGCCGCTTCGTGGCCTACCACAACGGCGGCTGGGGCATCGAGCACGGCGCCTACCTGAACGACTTCGACTACACCGCCTCGGTGCTGCACGGCAACGCGGCCGGCGGCATCGCCGTGCACGCGCTCGGCCGCGACAAGGGCACCGTCTTCGACGGCTTCCTGATCGACGCCGCCGGCCAGTCCGACTACGCGGTGGCCACCCTCAAGCACCAGCTCGACGGCGAGGCCGTCACGCTCAGCCGCAGCCGGCTCACCGGCTACCGCAAGGCCGGGGTGGCGTTCCGGGCCACCGACGACGGCAAGCCCGACGACATCGCCGTGCTCGACTGCGAGTTCGCCGGCACCGGCCCCGAGGTGTGGCTCGACCCGGAGTCGCCCGCCCCCAAGCGGATCCTGTTCCGCCAGGCCGGCCGGACCCAGACCGTCTCGCTCACCAAGGGCAGCGGCGGCCAGGGCCTGGCCGGCACCCCCTGGAACGCCGCCACCGCTCCCGCGGACGCCCCCGTCCCGCCGCGCCCGGTCGCGCTGCCCGCGCTCACGTTCACCGACAGCGCGCCGCGCACCGGGCGGGTCACCGGCTGACGCCCGCCCGCCGCGCCCGTCGCGCCCGTCGCGCCGCCGGGAGGCGCAGCGCTCCCGGAAGTGCTCCCGGACAGCGCGACGGGCGGGGGCGCGTCGATGCGCTGCCCCCGCCCGCGGCGGTCCTGGTGCGGCGTCAGCGCGCCGCGTGCGCCCCCGGGGTGCGCGGTTCGACGGCCGCCGCGGCGGCCTCCAGCTGCTCCTGGGTCGGCTCCGGGAGCACGGACAGGTAGCTGGCGGCGATCAGCTGACCGACCGTCGGGTACGCGCCGATCGGGGCGGCGCTCGGGCAGCCGGTCTCCTCGGCGGCGGCGGCCAGCAGCTCCGGGTCGGCCTCCGGGCCGATCACCAGCGGGGCCAGCGCCGGGCGCTCGGCGCCCATCGCCTTCAGGTGCGCCACGGCCGCCGCCACCGAGCCCGGCACGTCCAGCGCGGCCGCGACCACCGGCACGGCCAGCCGGGAGGCCAGCAGCACGCCGGTCATCGCGGCGGCCTCGGCGGCCTCCTGGCCGCCCACCGTGGTCAGCACCACGCCGTCGGCGGCGGTGGCGATGGCGAACAGCCGGGCCCGGTCGGCCCGGGCCAGGTTCGCCTCGGACAGGCGCACGTGCACGGCCTCGGACAGCTTGGTGTGCGGGCCCAGCGGGTCCAGCACCCGGGCGCCGGTCTCGGCGGCCGCCTTGTGCAGCCCGGCCAGGAAGCCGTGCGGCCCGGGAACCAGCGGCTGCACGATCGGGGCGGCCAGGCCGGCCTCCGCGGCGGCGGCCAGCAGGCCGGCCACGGTCGGCGCGTCCTCGCCGCCCAGATAGGCGGCCGTCACCTCGATGCCCGGCTGCTCGCCGCGCACGACGGACAGCAGCTCGTCGACGACCGGACGGGTCTCCGGCCCGGCGACGGCCGGAACGGCCAGCACCAGGGCAGGCGAACCGGCCAAGATCTCGCGGCGCTCGGGAGCGCGGTGGCGCCCCCGCGCACGGGAGCCTGGGGTACGGACGGGCAGTGGCGCGCCCGGGATGGCTGCGGTGCTCATGGGCCAGATCGTAGGACATCGCCCCCCGCCCCTTGCAGCCGGATGCCGGGAGCGGGCGGCTTTCCGCCAGGAAGTGACGGTCATCACAGTGCCGGTTGTGACTCCGGGTGAACCGCGTGATAAGGGGTGATGATCGACAAAGCGCTGACGGGCGTGTGCGGACGGTCATGGCGGGACTGGTGTTTCGTCCGACTGTGTCCGCTTACGCCCCGTCAATTACGGCGCTGTGAAGGCTTGGTGACAGCATCAGCACGTTCTTCTGCACGGGAAATAGCCCATGCTGATGCACGTGCAGGCGGGCTATCATCACGTCAAGTGAGGCGATTCGCCAGGCTCTGGGGAGAAGACAATGCGTGAGGCGTACAACGGCATGGCGGCAGCGGACCTCGACGGGGTGGTCTGGCAGAAGAGCCGGCACAGCAACTCGAAGGGCAACTGCGTGGAGTTCGCCGCGCTGCCGGGCGGCGACGTGGCGATGCGCAACTCGCGCTTCCCCGACGGCCCCGCGCTGGTCTACACCCGGGACGAGATCACCGCGATGCTGCTCGGTGTGAAGGACGGCGAGTTCGACCACCTGGGCGGCGCCCTCTGACGAGGCGCCAACACCCGTCCACCCCGGCCGTCGTGGGAGCACCCGCGACGGCCTCCGTGTTTTCCCGCCCGCGCCCGGGCGCGCCGAAGCCCTGACCCGGGGCCAGGGACGGTGGGGAGCTCAGGGGCGGTGGGGAGCGGGGTCGGGGACGGGCGCGGGCGGGGTCAGGCGGAGCGGCGGTGGCGGCCGAGGTCCGCCGACAGCGGCGGTTCGTCGGCGCGGGCGTCGAACAGCGCCCAGACCACCTTCCCGGCGCCGGCCAGCGGGTGCCAGCCCCAGGAGCGGGAGAAGGAGTCCACCAGGTGCAGGCCGCGGCCGGACTCGGCCACGAAGTCGGCCTCGCGGGCCACCGGGCCGCTGCTGGACGGGTCGCTCACCGCGCAGACCACCTGCGGGGCCCGGTGCACCAGGCTGATCCGGATCGGCAGCGCCTCGGCGGACAGCTGGGGCGTGTTCTGGGCCGGGACCCGGGAGGGCTCGCTCTGGCCGAGGGCGTGCCGCAGCGCGTTGGTCACCAGCTCCGAGGCCACCAGGGCGACGTCGTCGAAGAGTTCGCCCAGGCCCCAGCCGTCGAGGGTGTCCCGGGTGAACTCCCGCGCGGCGCGCACGGCTTCGAAGCGGGGAGCGAGGGTGCAGCTGACCACATGGGGGTCGGTCGCCAGGGCCGTACCGGTGCTCATGAAGAGCTCCTCCCATAAGGGGGCGGACACGGCGGGACCCACCGGGGTCATGCCGGTCACCTCCGACTCGCTCGGCCGCTCGACCACCGGGACGGCCCGGTGCGCGCGCACACAAGTACCCAGCGACGCACGGGCGTTGCCGGGAGGGTGTGCGAATGCGCGTGGGGTCGACGCGGTGTCCGCGGAATTGCCAAGGGCGTGCAAGTGCACGTGCACCATGGTCCCGTGCGCTCACGGCAGATGCAAGAGTCGATTCACGTGCAGTCGTGCGATTGGCATATGCATGGCCCGAATGCACGTGCAAGATGGTGGCGCGGTGACCGAAGCGGTAGCACCCCGCACCACTACCGGCACGCAGCGCGCCCAACTGATGGCAGACTGTGCAACTGGTCTGTCCGAGTGGAGGTTTGGTCCGATGACCACAGTTCAGCCCGGCGGGGGCTCGATGGTGCGCCGCATCCTCCTCGGCTCCCAGCTCCGCCGACTCCGGGAAGGCTGTGCGATCACCCGCGAGGACGCGGGCTACGCGATCCGCGCCTCCGAGTCCAAGATCAGCCGGATGGAACTCGGCCGGGTCTCCTTCAAGGAGCGCGACGTCGCCGACCTGCTCAGCCTCTACGGCCTGGCCGCCGGACCGGAGCGCGAGTCGCTGCTCGCCCTCGTCCGGGAGGCCAACAAGTCCGGCTGGTGGCACAGCTACAACGACGTGCTGCCGAACTGGTTCCAGACCTACATCGGACTGGAGGAGGCCGCCGCGCTGATCCGCACCTACGAGGTGCAGTTCGTCCCCGGCCTGCTGCAGTGCGAGGAGTACGCCGGGGCGATCTTCGCGCAGAACCGGCCGCCGCTCGCCCCCGACGAGATCGAGCGCCGCGTCGCGCTGCGGACCCGACGGCAGAAGCTGCTCACCGACGGCCGCGGCCCCCGGCTGTGGGCCGTCATCGACGAGGCCGCGCTGCGCCGCCCGGTCGGCGGCCCCGAGGTGATGCGGGCCCAACTGGAACACCTGGTGGAGCTGGCCCAACTCCCCAGCGTCGTCATCCAGGTGATGCCGTTCCGGTTCGGCGCGCACGCGGGCGAGAGCGGGGCCTTCTCGGTGCTGCGCTTCCCCGAGCAGGACCTGCCCGACGTGGTCTACCTGGAGCAGCTCACCAGCGCCCTCTACCTGGACAAGCGCGACGACGTGGACGAGTACCTGCAGGTGATGGAACGACTCTGCGTGGACAGCCTGACCCCGCAGCAGACCCTCGAACTGCTCCGGACGATCCTCAAGAGCCAGTAGGGCCGGTAGCCAGTAGAACGAGTGAAGAGCGGCCCGGCGGGGGCCGGTGCGAGAGGGGCCGGCGGCGCGGTGCGGCCGGCCGCCGACGGCA
This sequence comes from Kitasatospora sp. NPDC088134, assembly GCF_044741705.1. NCBI lineage: Bacteria > Bacillati > Actinomycetota > Actinomycetes > Kitasatosporales > Streptomycetaceae > Kitasatospora > Kitasatospora sp. NPDC088134. The sequence goes on from NZ_JBIUTD010000025.1 coordinate 108,165, forward strand.
GGGGGCGGGGGAGCGCCCGGTCGCGGAGCGGTACGGGAGTTCACGGTCCGTCGACCAATCCGATTGACCGCGGCCCGGCAAGCTGCCATGGTTTCTGCTCCGAGCGTCCGCGCCGCCCCCGGCGGACCGGACGCGGGACGCGCTCCGGCTCCACCAATACGGGGGTTTGGTGGAGCCGGTCTCCCGTACCGCCCGGCACTCCGGGCGGGGGCGGGACACACCGGTGCGGGTGAGGGCGGCGAGGGGTCGACCGCCCGGGGGAGTCAGCGCTTCGACAGCACCTCCGCGTCGTCCGCCGCGGTGACCGCGGCCGCCCCGTAGGCGTAGTCCGGCACCGGGTGCGACCCGGCAGTGGCCGCGGCGGTGGGGGCCGAGCCGCGCCCTGAGCGCACCGCGCCCGTCAGCGCCAGCAGCAGGCCGACCGCGATGGTGCCCGTCACCAGCAGCAGGGCCGGGCGGTAGCCCGCGAGTTGGGCCTGCGCGTCGGTGCCGCCGCCGCTGCCGGCCGTGAGCACCGCGGTGGTGACGGCCAGCACGATCGCGCCGCCGACCTGGAGCCCGGTGTTCACCAGGCCGGAGGCCAGACCCTGCTCGTCGTCCGGCACGCCACCGGTGGCCGCCGCGTTGATCGACGGGAAGGCCAGTGCGAAGCCGCCGCCGATCAGCAGCATGGCCGGGAGCACCAGGCCGAGGAAGCCGCTGTGCTCGTCGAGCCGGAGGAAGGACGCGTAGCCGACCGTCATCAGCGCCACGCCGACCGGCAGCAGCCGCTCCGGGCCGTACCGGTCGAGCAGGCGGCCGACCGCACCGGCCGAGAAGGCGACGATCGCGCCGCCCGGCAGCAGGCCGAGCGCCGTCTCCAGCGCGGACCAGCCGAGCAGGCGCTGCAGGTAGAGCGTGGCCACGAACTGGAAGCCCGCGTAGGCGCCCATCAGCGTCAGCGCCGTGAGGTTGGCCCGGCGGACCGAGGGGTTGCGGAAGATGCCGAGCCGGACCAGCGGGTGCGCGGTGCGCGACTCGATCAGCAGGAAGGCCGCGGCCAGCACGGCCACCAGCAGCAGCGAGCCGATCGTGCGCGCCGAGAGCCAGCCGGCGCCCTGCGCCTCCGTGACCGTGAAGACCAGCAGCAGGACCGAGCCGGTGCCGGTCAGCGCGCCGGCCACGTCGTAGCCGCCGACCGGGCGCTCGGTGTGCTGGCGGGGCAGCAGCCGGACGCCGGCCACCAGGGCGAGCAGCGCGACCGGGACGGGCATCAGGAACGTCAGCCGCCAGCCCGCCGACGTCAGCAGGCCGCTGATCACCAGGCCGAGCGAGAAGCCGGCCGCGGCGCAGGTGGTGTAGATCGAGAGCGCGCGGTTGCGGGCCGGGCCCTCGGCGAACGTGGTGGTGATGATGGACAGGCCGGCCGGGGCGGTGAACGCGGCGCTGACGCCCTTCAGGAAGCGGGTGGCGATCAGCAGCGGCCCGCTGTCGACCAGCCCGCCGAGCAGCGAGGCGCCGGCGAAGGCGGCCAGCGCGACCAGGAACACCCGGCGGCGGCCCAGCAGGTCGGCGGCCCGGCCGCCGAGCAGCAGCAGCCCGCCGTAGCCGAGGACGTAGCCGCTGACCACCCACTGCAGGGCGGAGTCGGACAGGTGCAGGTCGGCGCCGATCGAGGGCAGGGCGACGCCGACCATCGAGACGTCGAGGGAATCCAGGAACATCGCGGCGCAGAGCACCACCAGGGTGCCCCAGAGCCGCGGGGTCCAACGCGTGCGGGTCGTGTCGGTCGTGTCGGTCATGGCACAGAACGCTACATGCATATGCATGGGATGCAAGTGCATTTAATGTGGGTGCAACAGATGTGCGTGCATGTGCTAGCGTGGCGGTGTGACCGACCTCGACCCGGACCAGGACCCCGCCGCGGAGACGGCGCTCACCGAGCAGTGGCGCGCCCTGCTGGCCCGCCACGCCGCGACCTCCTGCGCCATCGACCGCGCCCTCGGCGACGCCTACGGCCTGGGCGTCAGCGAGTTCGAACTGCTGGAACGCCTCTGGGAGTTCGAGCAGGAGCCGGACCACGGGGACGCCCGCTCCCGGGTGGTCGCCGGCACCGTCCACCTCAGCCAGAGCGCCTTCTCCCGGCTGGTCGCCCGGCTGGAGAAGGCCGGCCTGGTCCAGCGCTCGCTCTGCGAGGCCGACCGCCGCGGCATCAACCTCACGCTCACCGAGGACGGCCGCGCCCGGTACCTCGGCGCCCGCCCCGTGCACCGCCGCATCCTCGCCGAGACGCTCGGCGGGACCGCCTGACGGACCGCCCGGCCGAGTCGGCGGCCGGCGCCGGACGCCGGGGTCAGAGCAGCGCCGACAGCCCCGGCGCCACCGCCAGCAGCGCCGCCCCCAGCGGGGCCGCCAGCGCCGCCAGCGTCCACCCCAGCCGGGCCGGCACCGGCAGCCGCGGCGCGCCCAGCAGCAGCCGGTCCACCCGGGCCGGGGACTGCGCCAGCTGCCGCGGCGGACAGGAGGCGAACACCTCGCTGTTCAACTCCGCCAGCGCCAGTGCCGTCGTCACCCGCCCGTGCCGCCGCGCCGCCCGGTCGTCCGCCGCCAGCTCCACCAGCACCGCCACCTGGTCCCGGAACGCGGAGAACACCCCCACCCCCGGGAACCCGGTCGCCAGCGCCTGCGCGCACTGCGCCAGCCAGTGGTGCCGGGCCCGGACGTGCCCGCGCTCGTGGCTCAGCACCGCCGCCAGCTCCCGGTCCGACAACTGCTGCAGCGCCCCCGTGGTCACCACCAGCCGGGCCCGCGGCCCCGGCAGCGACCAGGCCTGCGGCCGCAGGTTCTCCAGCACCACCAGCGGCTCCCTGACCCGCCGCCGGGGCCTCAGCGAATCCGGCAACTCCGGCGCCCGCCGCACCAGTTGGGCATGGCGGTGGTCGCGCTCCGCGCGCGCCGACCGGACCTCCCGGGCCAGCGACACCGCCGTCCACAGCCCGCCCGCCGCCAGCACCGCCGCCGACAGCCGGCCCCAGCCCTCGGCCCCGGCCAGCCCGTAGGCGCCCTCCACCCCCGCCGGCGCGCCCGCGAACACCAGCGCGCGCCAGGACGGGAGGGCCGCCGCGCTCGCCAGCAGCAGGCTCAGCACGCAGCACAGCAGCACCGCCACCACCAGCATCTGCCACACCAGCAGGGCCAGCACGGGTTCGCGCTCCGGCCAGCGGGCCCGGGCCAGCCGGCTCGGCGCCACGGTGGCGAGCAGCAGTCCGAGCAGCAGCAGGTCCAGCAGTGCCGTCATGCGGGGCTCCCCAGGAGGGATCAGGGCGCGGCGATGCGCCCCTCCCAACCTATGCGCCCGTACGCCCGCGCGGAACGCCGGGGCCGCCCCAGTGACCAAGGCCACCCCGGGCCCGGCGCGCCGGGCCCAGCCGCCCGTCCGACTGCGCATCCGGCTGCGCGCCCGACTGTGCGTCCGGCGGCCCGCCCGGCTCCCGACGGACCGTCAGCTCCCGCACCGGGCCCGGGCGGTCGAGTCGGGCGCTCGGATGCCCGGGCGGCCAGGTACCCGGGTGGTCAGGCGTCCGGGTGGTCAGGCGCTCAGGTGTTCAGGCGGTCAGCAGCATGGCGAACATCCCGATCCCCATCGCCGCCCGGCAGGCCCGCGGCAGCGGCCCCACCACCGCCGCGCCCGTCCCCGGGCCCGGACCCGCGTTCGCGGGGACCAGTACCCGGCTGCCCTCCCAGAGCGCGTACCCGCCGAAGTACACCAGGAGCAGCCCCGTCAGCACCGGCGGCCCGCCCATCCGCGCGTGGTGCCCGGCGTGTCCGGCGGGCCCGCCCACCGGGCCGCCGGCCATCGCCAGTGCCATGTACGCCATCGCCAGCGCGCCGATCCCGTGGTGCAGGCGGTGCGCCCGCAGCCCCCCGTCCCGGCCCGCCAGCGCGCCGACCAGCAGCACCGCCGCCAGCAGCGCGTACGGCCAGCCCCAGAACACCCCCGGCAGCAGCGCCATCCCCGCCATGCCCAGGGCCATCGCGGCCTCCAGCACGTCCGGCTCGTGGCGGGCGCGGTGCTCCCCGCCGCAGGGCGGTTGGGCGCGGCGGCGGTGCACCCGCCAGCCGCAGTAGCCGCCGGTGCCCCCGGCCAGGACCGCCAGCAGCCAGCTCACCAGTGCCGGACCGTGCATCGCCGCCCCCTCCGCCGCGCCCGCCGGACGTCCAGTCCTGCCCGCTCCACTCCACCAGCGCCGGACCGCGCCCCGCTTCCTCCGCCGTGCCCCGTCCGCCGCCGCTCCTCCACGATCACCGACCCGGCGCGGGCGCAGCAGGGCGTGAACGGGGGCGCACCGAGGCGTGAACGGGCCCGTGCCGGGCGTGGGCGCCCCGGTGGCGGGCCCGTACGGGGCGGGGCAGGGTCGGCGTACCGGGCCCGCGGCCCCCGCCGCCGGCGGAGCTGTCCGTTTCATCCACTGCGGAGGGGAGGTGATCGGCGGCGCTACGAACTGGAGCGTCCGCAGCCACCCGGATGGCGTGTCCGCCGTCAAACCGGTCTTGAACCGGAGAACCTTTCGCATTTAACGTGGTCTTGTCGAAATAACTCCTGTCGAAGTGAGCCTGTGATGCAGAATCTTTCGCCGACGCTCGCGGTAGCGGGCGACGCCCCCGCCGCGGACCCGGCCGGCCACCCGGCCTGGCGGCGCCTCAAGGACGCCGTCGAGGCCCTCCGGCCGCTGCAGTCCAAGGACGGTTCGATCGACCTCGCCGCCGTGCCCCGTCACACCGTCGACCCGCTCGTGGAGACCGTGCAGGCGGCCGTCGCCGAACTCGCCCCGCTCTTCCCGCACGACGCCGAGTACCTCGCCGCCGTCCGCGCCGACCTCGCCAAATGGGCCGACACCGGCTACCGCCAGCCCGACTTCCTGGACTCGCTGCTCGCCTTCCGCCCGAACGAGCAGCGCGTCGACGGCATCGGCCACCTGGTGGTCTTCCCGATGTACACCCAGAACGGCAACCCGGACCGCAACCTGGAAGCCGTGCTGCTGAAGGTCGTCTGGCCCGAGTGGATCGCCGAGCTGGAGCGCACCCGCTTCGACAACCCGGGCTACATCGGCATCGCCTTCGAGGACTTCACCGCCGGCTACGACACCAACTCCGCGGTGCTCTTCCCCGAGACCGTGGCCGTCCGCGAGGCGCCGGAACGTTTCACCTGGGGCGGCATCTTCTGCGACCGCGAGGCCGCCCGCTTCCGCGCCGTCACCACCAGCGCCGTCCGCCAGCTCGGCCTCGACATCCCCGCCGACGCCGCCGACCTGCTCCAGGACCAGGACCGCACCCAGCAGACCTTCGTCCTCTGGGACCTCGTGCACGACCGCACCCACAGCCACGGCGACCTGCCGTTCGACCCCTTCATGATCAAGCAGCGCAGCCCGTTCTGGATGTACGGCCTCGAAGAGCTCCGCTGCGACCTCAACACCTTCAAGGAGTCGGTCCAGCTGGAGGCCGAGGGCCAGGCCCAGGGCCGCGACGTCCAGTACGCCATCCTCTTCGACCGGATGTTCCGCTTCCCGGTCAGCGGCGACCGGGTCCGCAACTACGACGGCATGGGCGGCCAGCTGCTCTTCGCCTACCTGCACAAGCACGACGCGCTCCGCTGGCGCGACAACCGGCTCACCATCGACTGGGACCGGGTCGCCGGCGTCACCAACGCGCTCTGCGCCGAGATCGAGACCCTCTACCGCGAGGGCATCGACCGCCCCAAGACCGCGCACTGGATCGCCGCCTACCAGCTGGTCTCCCGCTACCTCACCCCGCACCCCGCCTCCACCTGGGCCAAGGGGCCCGAGGCGCTCCCGCTCGACCTCGCCGACGACAAGGCGCTCCGCAAGGCCCTCTGCGACGCCGTCCACCCCGACGAGTTCCCGCTCAGCATGTTCTACGAAGCCCTGTCGAAGAAGCTCGGCCGCGTCATCGCGGGCACCAAGGGCATCACCGGCACCACCACCGAGGAGGCCGCCGCGTGAGCGCCGCCCAGCACCTGCAGGACAAGGTCGTCGCCGTCGCCGGAGCCAGCGGCCCCGCCGGCCAGGCCACCATGCGCCGCCTCGCCGCCGACGGCGCCACCGTCATCGGCGCCGACATCGACCAGCACCGCCTGGACGCCGCCCTCGGCGCCGTCCGCACCGCCGTCCCCGGCGCCAAGGTCGCCGGGCAGGTCATCGACCTGCTCGACCCCCAGGAGGTCCACGACTGGGCCGACCACCTGGAGGCCGAGCACGGCCACGTCGACGGCCTGTTCCACCTGGTCGGCGGCTGGCGCGGCAGCAAGACCTTCTTCGAGACCCGGATCGACGACTGGGACTTCCTGCACGACACCGTCGTCCGCACCCTCCAGCACACCTCGCTGGCCTTCCAGCCCGCGCTGCTCCGCAGCCAGGCCGGCCGCTACGCCATGGTCTCCGCCGCCGCCGCGCACAAGCCCACCGCGGGCGGCGCCGCCTACGCCGCCGCCAAGGCCGCCACCGAGGCCTGGACCCTCGCGCTGGCCGACTCCTTCGCCAAGGAGACCACCGCCTCCGACGGCGCCCCTACCGCCGCGGCCGCCATTCTGGTCATCAAGGCCCTGGTCAGCCCCGAGATGCGCGCCGCCAAGCCGGACGCTAAGTTCGCGGGCTTCACCGACACCGCCGACCTGGCCACCACCCTGGCGTCCCTCTGGGAGCGCCCCGCAGCAGAACTGAACGGACAGCACCTGTGGCTGACAGCCCGATGACCCCCCTGACCGGCCCGACCGACGCGGTGCGGCACCACGACCCCGCCGTCCGCGGCTTCGCCAGCGACAACTACGCCGGCATCCACCCCGAGGTGCTCGCCGCGATCGCGCTGGCCAACGACGGCCACCAGATCTCCTACGGCGAGGACCAGTACACCGAGCACCTGCAGACGGTCTTCCGCCGCCACTTCGGCGACCGCGCCGAGGCCTACCCCGTCTTCAACGGCACCGGCGCCAACGTGGTCGCCCTGCAGGCCCTGCTCCCGCGCTGGGGCGCGGTGATCGCCGCCGAGAGCGCCCACATCAACGTGGACGAGGGCGGCGCCCCCGAGAAGCTCGCCGGCATCAAGATCCACACCGTCCCCACCCCCGACGGCAAGCTCACCCCCGAGCTGATCGACCAGCAGGCCTGGGGCTGGGGCGACGAGCACCGCGCCCAGCCGCTCGCCGTCTCGATCACCCAGTCCACCGAACTCGGCACCCTCTACACGGTCGAGGAGGTCCGGGCGATCTGCGAGCACGCCCACGAGCGCGGCATGCTCGTCCACATGGACGGCTCCCGGCTGGTCAACGCCGCGGCCTCGCTCGGCGTCCCGTTCCGCGAGTTCACCACCGACGTCGGCGTCGACGTCCTCTCCTTCGGCGGCACCAAGAACGGCCTGCTGCTCGGCGAGGTCGTCGTGGTCCTGAACCCCGAGCGGGTCCAGGGCATCAAGTTCCTCCGCAAGACCTCGATGCAGCTCGCCTCGAAGATGCGCTTCGTCTCCGTCCAGTTCGAGGCCCTGCTGGCCGGTGACCTCTGGCTCCGCAACGCCAGCCACTCCAACGCGATGGCCCGCCGCCTGGCGGACGCCGTCCGCGAGATCCCCGGCGTCACCGTGGTCCGCCCCGTCCAGGCCAACGCGGTCTTCGCGCTCCTCCCGCGCGAGGTCAGCGAACGCCTCCAGAAGAACTACCGCTTCTACTTCTGGAACGAGCACACCGGCGAGGTCCGCTGGATGGCTGCCTTCGACACCACCGAGGCCGACATCGACGCCTTCGCCGCCGCCATCGCCGACGAGATGGCCCGCCACCGGGGCTGACGCGCGCTCAGCGCCCCTCGGCACCCGCTACGTACGGCACCCGCCCGACGGCCGGTTCGGAATCCGCTTCCGAGCCGGCCGTCGGCGTCCTGCCGCTGTCCTGTCGCCGTCCTGTCACCCGATCGGGGGCGATGTTTGCACCCCGCGCGAATCGGGCGTAGTGTTCACTGGTCGCTCGGCAGGGAGCACCGGACACGCATCTCGTGTGGACGGTCCCGGGGCGGCCAATCCCTGATCAACCACTCAGCCGGTCCGTAGCGGGTCGCGTCCTTTCGCGTCTCCGTTCGTATGTGCTGTGCGCTTTTTCGGAGATTGCGGCGGATTCGCTTTTCGGAGCGGGGATCGGCTAGAGTTTGAAACGTCGGAAGGGGCCGCAGGGCCGCGAAAGACGAAAGCGAATCGGGAAAGAGCACGAGCTCGGATCTGATAAGCTGGGAACACGAAAGAACGAAGCGCCCGGAGATACGGTCGGAAGGCCGGTCGAAGGAAGCGTCCGTTCCTTGAGAACTCAACAGCGTGCCAAAAGTCAACGCCAGATATGTTGACATCCCCGGCCTCGACATCTTGTCGGGGTTG
>NZ_JBIUTD010000026.1:0-70656 GCF_044741705.1 Kitasatospora sp. NPDC088134
GAGCTACCTCGCCGGCCTCCACCTTCGAGGCGCGATGATCTGGATCAAGGACCTCACCAGAATCGCCACTTGATCACGACCAAATACGCGCCCTAAGCCCGGATCGCTGCTGGTGGGCACCTGATGGGTCGTCGGCGCCGGCACGGTCGTGAAGTCGTTCCACAGATAACGCCCTATTATCTGCGGTGTTACTGAACGCGACCTGCGAGGACGTTCTCCGCACACTGCGTGAAGCAGCCCTGTTATCTGTGGCAAGGGGGAAGCGGTGTCGACCGTCGTCCAGCTGCCGATCGGGAAGGCGGTGACCGTCCGAACGGCGGCCGACCTGTTCCTCGACTCGCTCGGCAACCCGAACACCGTCCGGAATTACGGCATCGCCGTCTCGAAGACCGCCGAGCGCCTGGGCGAGGGTCGGCCGTTCGCCTCGGTGGAGGACGACGAGATCGGCGAGGCGCTGGAGCTGTTGTGGGGCAGCTCGGCGGTGAACACCTGGAACGCCCGCCGCGGTGCGGTGCTGTCCTGGACCGGCTGGTGCGCGGAGCGAGGGTACGACGGCCCGGTGGTCCCGGTCTGGGCGAAGCGGCTGCCGCCGCCGGACTCGGATACGCCGGTGCGCTCGAAGTTGGCGATTGACCGGCTAATCGCCCGCCGGGACGTCCACCTGCGGGAGAAGACGCTGTGGCGGATGCTCTACGAGACGTGCGCCCGCGCGGAGGAGGTCTTGGGGGTCAACATCGAGGACTTGGACTTGGCCGGCCGCCGCTGCCCGGTGAAGGCGAAGGGCCCCAAGCCGAAGGTCCGCCGCCGTGGCGGCGCCCGCGAGGACTACGTGCTGGAGACGGTCTACTGGGACGCTGGTACCGCCCGGCTGCTGCCCCGGCTGCTCAAGGGCCGCACCCGCGGGCCCGTGTTCGTCACCCACCGCCGTCCCGGCCCCGGCAAGGTGGTCAGCCCGCGCGACGTCTGCCCGGACACCGGGCTCGCCCGCCTCTCCTACGGGCAGGCCCGCGCACTGCTGGACGAGCACACGGCAGTGCGCGGGCCGGGCACGGGCTGGGACCTGCATGAGTACCGCCATTCCGGCCTGACCCATCTTGGTGAGGCTGGGGCCAGCCTGCTGATGCTTATGGCGAAGTCACGGCACAAGAAGACGGAGAACGTCCGTCGCTACTTCAAGCCGTCCCCGGAGGCGATCGCCGAGGTCACCAGCCTGCTCGCGCCCGGCAACAGCAGGCGCTGAAGTCCGCTCAGCCTGTCCCCGAGGCGCATTCGCTCGGGCGCCGGCGGCTCACCGGAGCACGACCGTGACGCCGCTCCGTTCGAGGAGCCGCACGATGTCCTCGAAGTAGGAGAGCCCGTCATCCGGATCCTCCACAACGTCCGCCAGTGCGCGGGATGCGATCTCGGAGTCGTGCCAGGTCAAGGTGAAGGGCGGGGCTACTCCGAATCCACCGCCCAGGCAGTCCTTGAACGCGTTCCACTCCCGGCCGAAGTAGCGGCCGGGCCCGAGCAGGGCCTCGGCGATCGCGCAGTGCAGTCCGGGTATGTCCGTGACGAACCGGCCGTCGAGATGGTGCTCACCTCCGGACCGATCCGGCTGGGGCGCGGGCACCCGCCAGGCACGAGTGGTGAGGTCCAACCACGCGGCCCTGCCCTGCAAGTCGTACGGCGCCCACAGGTTGGGCTCTGACGGCGGGCCCTGATGCCACTTCGCCCAGATCGGGCGGGCCGCCGGCGATGGCCGATCGTCGCCACCATCGGTGAGGGTGATGTCGAGGAGCGTGCCGCCGAGCACGGACGGGCGCGCTCCGGTGATGGCCAGGCCCACGGTGCGGGAGGCCATCACGGAACCATGGTGATCCAGAACCAGGAGGTAGGCCCAGTCCCGCTCCGACCGACGGGGTCGCCGCAGCGCCGCGAGCAGGGGCTCCGCAGGCTCGCAGCCGATCAGCTCCATCGGCACGGGGGCCGGGTCCGCTCGCGCCTCGAACAGGCCGTCGACGGCGGAGCACCGGCCTGCACTTGCCGCAGCGACCGTCGTTCCCGCGAAGAGCTCGAAGCGTGGTTCCGCAGGCAGTTCGAAGAAGCTCTCCTCGTTCTTGACGCCGGCGCCGAGCACGATGTCGTACTGTGCCGGATCGGCTGGGTGGGGCTGATGGGCCACCACGACCGCATCGACGAGAGTCCACCACTGCATGGGCTGCTCGTCGTCCCAGACCTCGACGCACACGTCGCCCAGACCCCGTAGCGAGACGTCGGGCTCAGCCAGGACCTCGCTCAGGAGACCGTCGGGGCGGCATCCGCGAAGGGTGAGGACCTCCCGTGGCGGCGGGACTGGGTCGACGAAGAATCCTTCGACGCCCGCGAACCTCCCCCAGAGCTGTTCCACGCCATCTTCGTCCTCTTGAACCAGGACGTACTTCACCGGAAAACCCCGGTCCCACGTGGCATGATCTGCGATGCGCACCCAGCCCCCGAACATGTGAGCAACCTTCACCGAGGTTACGAGCCAAAGAGTCAATCCGTGATCAAGCGCACCTGGCTGGGGTCTAGGTGCAGTTCATACGCGGTGTTGCAGTCGTTGATGAGGGTGCCTACGTGCGCGCCGCAGGGGCACTGCTGGTTCATGCCTGCCTCACCGTGGAGCCCGCAACATCCGCTGCAGTGCCTGAAGACGTCGGAGTCTTCTCGAAGACCGCGGGCGTCACCCGGATGCAGAACCACGGTGTTCCGAGGGCCTGCGGACACCAGGAACCCGTCCCCGTCCGGGTCTGAGACGCACGGGCCTCCAGGGAAGACCGCTCGACCCTCGTCGGCGGGCACGGGCACGAGTGGTGCACCCCACGGCTCGGGTTCCAGAGCGAAGAAGCCGAGCGGCATAGTCGCGGTGGCACGACGTGATCCGTCGGCTTTGGGGTAGCCCTGATCCCCTGGGCGGGCGGGCATCTCGGTCAGCTCGGTCAGCGGTCCAGTGATGGCAAGCCCGCAGGCCGAGCACACAAACACAGTCACTCCGTGTTCATAGCACTCGACCAACGGCGTACCAAACGGATTATCGAATCGCTGCCGGCGGCGCGTCTCATACCTCGTTCGTGGCATCCGGGTTGCGCAGGGGCCTCAATCCTCCGGGCATCTCGGGCAGTAGGAAGCTGTACCGGCCGAGCATGTTGACGTGGTGCCGGACAAACGGCGAGAGCCGGGCGACGTCCTCCTCGCGGACCTCGAAGCCGACGGCGCGGAGCTGGTCCAAGGCGGCGTCCATGTAGCGGGTGTTGAACAGCACCAGGGCGTTGAGGACCAGGCCGAGCGCGCCGATCTGGTCCTCCATGCCCTCCTGGTAGTGCTGGTAGAGCTGGCCGGCGCGGCCGTGGAAGATCTTCCGAGCGAGCGCGTGTCGGCCCTCCTGCAGGTTCGCCTGGGCCTTGATCTGGCGGCGGTAGGACGGCTCGTCGGCCAGGCGCAGGATGTGCAGGGTCTTGGCGATCCGGCCGTAGTGCGCGATGGCGTCGCCGAGCACGGTGGGTCGGCCGTCGCGCGAGAGCATGCGGATCACGTCGTAGGCCCGCACCGCGCCGGTGTGGATGGAGCCGATGATCCGCAGCACGTCCTCCCAGTTCCGCTCAATCCGGTCCAGGTCGACCCGGCCGCGTGCGGCGTCGTTGAACGCGCCGTAGTCGGCGGCGCGGTCGATGCGCCACAGCTTCTGGTCGGGTAGGTCGGCCAGCTGCGGCGCGTAGGCGAACCCGGCCAGGGTGAGCAGGCCGAAGACGATGTCGGAGTACGAGGCGGTGTCGGTGACCACCATCTCCGGGCGCCGCCCGCCGTCGCGGTCGTAGAGGACGTCCAGCACGTACAGGGAGTCGCGCGGGGTGCCGGCCACCACCTTCCCGCCCAGACCTGCGGCCTGGTCGTTGATCAAGTTCAGCCAGGTCGCCCCGCCCCGGCGCCCGAAGTACTTCGGGTTCGGCCTGGCGTACACCGACGGCACCGGCACGACGAACCGCATCCCGTCGACGGAGGCGACCAGACCGCCGCCCCAGGCGCGGGCGAGCGGGATCAACGCCTGAGCGTCGATCAGCGCGGCGTTCGCGGCCCGGTAGGTCTCCAGCCGCAGGTAGGTCTGATCGACGTGGGACAGCCGGCCGTACCGCAGCGCGTCCGCGCCGCCGATTACCGGGGTGTAGCCGACGTTGCAGCCGTGCGCGACCAGCAGCGCCGCGATCGTCACCGGCAGGTCCCTCAGCCGGGCCTCCCCGCCGGTCACCGAGGTGAACGCCTGGTCCGCGCCGGTCCAGGAGAACACCTCCAGCAGCACCTCCGGCAGGTCCACCCTCGGCAGCATCGCGTTCACCGCCGCCCGAAGCGCCACCAGCGAAGCGGGTTCGGCCTCCGGCTCCAGCGCCGCGAAGTGCAGCCGCCCCTCGCCGTCGGCGCTGATCTGCGCGTTCGCCGGAAGTCGCCCAGCGACCTCCCGGTAGGTGCCGTCCAGCAACGCGGCCCGCGCCGCCAGGTGCTCGGCGGCATCGGCCGGCAGACCGAGCGAGGCCAGTACGGTGGGCTTCACCTGCTCCCACGCATCACCAGCCAGCAGCTTCGCCCGCGGGTCGCTCCACTTCGAGGAGTTCACCGCGAAGACCTCCTTGCGCCGCAGCAGCCGGTGCACCTGCTCCAGCACGCAGAAGCTGTACGCCTTCCAGTCCACCTCGCCCGGCTCCAGGTGCGGCGCCGAGAGCACCAGCCGCTTCCACGACCCGGCCAGCAGCCCGGTGTCGATCTCGGCCTGACCCACCTTCTTGCGGCCCATTAGCCCCGGCAGCAACAGGAACGCCCGCAGCGCCGGCGCCCCTTCTGCGGTCGCGTCGAAGTCCACCACCTCCACCAGCAGCTTCAAGAACGGCCGCACCGTGGAGAACCGGCTGACCAGCATCCGCCGCCACGCCTCGTCGGCGTCGGAGTCCAGGGGCGGCGCCAGCTCGACCATCGCCGCGACCGCCGCGGCGAGCTCCTTTCGCGGTACGACCGCCTCGATCGCCTCCCACATCGCCGCCAGCGTCGCCACCTTCGGCGCGGTGATCTCCCCGGTGGAGGTGTCCACCTGCTCGGCGGTCTCCTCCAGCACCACCTGCAGCGCGGCGGCGAGCTTGGCGCCGGCCCGCTCGACCTTCGGCAGGGTCTTCAACTTCTCCTTCGCCGTCTCCCGCTCCGCCCGCGCCAGCAGCCTCGTTGCCACCAGCACGTCCAGCAGGTCCAGCGCGTCGTCCACCGCCCTGGTGGTCAGGTGTACCGCGGTGGCCAGCAGTGTTGCCAGGCGCCGCGCGTCGCCGTGCCGACGCAGCAGCGACGCCTTCCCGTCCACCCCGTACCGGGACAGCTCCGCCAGCCGGCGCGGCGGCACCCCGGCCACGTCCACCTCGCCCATCCCCAGCCGGGCGATCTCTTCGGCCCGCTCCAGCGCGGCCTTCATCTGCGGCCCCGACACCCGCACCGGCCCGCGCCGCAGCCGGTCCAGCTCCGAGACCCGCGCCCCGGTCGGCACCGTCAGCAGCTCGTCCAGCGCCGCCCGCTGCCCGGGCGTCAGCAGGCCGTGTAGCGTCTCCCACAGCCGCTGGTTCGCCGCCTCCCGCACCGACGCCACCAGCCGGGCCAGCGTCGTCACCCCGGGCAGCAGCACCCGCCGCTCGCGCAGCCACCCCACCGCCGCGTCGAACAGCGCCTTCGGTCCCTCCCCGGTCGTCCAGGCCCGCGCGTCCAGCCACACCACCAGCTCGTCCCGGACCTCGGCGAAGTCCCGCCAACCGCCGTCCTGCTGGATCTCTCCGGCGTGCGAGCGGGCCGTACCGTCCCGCTCGCCGTACTCCGCCAGCACCGAGACGTCCGCGATCCCCAGTTGCTCGGCCAGGTACTCCGCCACCTCCACCGGCACCTGCCGCGGGTCCGGCATGAACCGGCCCAGGAAGCGCACCGTCGTCAGCTGCACCGCGAAGCCCAGCCGGTTGTGCGCCCGCCGCTTCACCCGCACCTTCTCCCGGTCCGCGTCGTCCAGGAAGAAGAACCGCTCCAGCTCCGCCCGCGCCGGGGCGCCGTAGAACGCCCCGTACCGGGACGCCTGCTCATCCGTCAGAAACTCGACCGCCACAACGGCCCTCCGAAGATCGACAACATCGACCCGCGAAGATTCGGGCCCGCGATCAGCCCAGGTCAACGGCCTCCCACGGCCGGCCCGCCCTTAGCGCACGATCTGGCATGGATGTTCCTCAACCCCCTACGCCCGCTACACGCTGCCCCGGATCGCCGTGACCACCGGCGACCGGGTCGAGGTCGCTTTCCGCTCCGGCGACGCCTGGGTCAACGTCGACGACGTCGCACTGGCCGTCTCCGGCCCCGCCGTCACCGACCCCGGCTTCGAACTGGGCGGCGCGGGCTGGCAGTTCACCCCCCGCACCGGCACCGCCAGCAACTACCCGCACAGCGGCAGCCGCCTCGCCTACCTGGACGCGGGCGCCGGGAAGAAGGTCTCGCAGGCCCTCACCGCCGCCGGTCCCGGCCGCTACGACGTCTCCGCCTGGATCGCCACCGGCGGCCCCGGCGGCGCGTTCACCGTCCGGGTCAACGGCGCCGTGGCCGGGACGGTCGCCCTGCCCGCCCGGCCGACCTACGCCCGGTACACCGTCCCCCGGGTCGCCCTGAACGCCGGGGACCGGATGGAGATCGCCCTCGAGTCCGGCAGCGGCTGGATCAACGCCGACGACCTGATGCTCTCCCCCGCCGACCCCCGGGTCAGCTCCTCCGACCCGAAGATCGCCGCGCTCTTCGACTGGGCGAAGAACAAGGCCGGCAGCTGGGTCCAACTCCCCGGCACCACCGGCCCGTTGAACGCGGACGAACGACAGAACGGCGGCGGCGGCAGCACCACCTATGAGGCGTCCTACTGGGCGGGCTACGCGCACCGCAGCGCCTTCTACGGCCGCGACACCGCGCACCAGGTCGAGGGCGCGGCCGTGCTCGGCCTGAACGCCGAGAACCGCACCATGCTGGGCGCGTTCGCCGCCACCGCCACCGCCGAGCACGGCTACTACCCCGTCTGGTCGCTGAACTTCGACGACCGCAGCAACCTGTCCATCGACTACAACGGCCCCACCGACTTCGTCCGCGAGGTCCCGTCCACCTTCGAACTGGTCGAGAAGGCCGACAAGGCGTACCGCTGGAGCGGCGACAGCGCCTACGTCACCGACCCCGTGCTGTGGTCGTCCTACCAGCACGCCACCGGCGAGTTCGTCGCCCAGCACGACTCCGCCAGGCCCAACGGCGTCGCCGAGGGCACCGGCCTGGGCATCTTCGCCGGCTCCGCCAGCTACGACGAGACCGGCGACGACCACTTCGCCGAGGCGGGCGACTCGATCGCCGCCCAGTACCAGGCGCTGCTCGCCGCCGCCGACCTCGCCGCCGGACGCGGCGACACCGCCCGCGCCGCCCAGTGCGCGCAGCGGGCCGCCGACCTGCGCGGCTACTTCAACTCGACCTGGAGCGGCACCGGTTCGGGCGCCGCGATGGTGCGCGGCTACCGGACGGACGGCACCGCGGTCACCGGCTGGGGGAAGGAGAACAGCTGGTTCATGCCGATGAAGAAGATCCTCGACCCCGGCCCGCGCAACGACGCCTACCTCGACTACATCGACCAGCAGGCGAGCGGCGCCGACCGCCCCGCCAACATCGAGGCGTACACCTACCTCCCCGACACCTTCTTCTTCTTCGCCCACCACCGCGACGACACCGCCTGGAAGTGGATGCAGTACGTCTACGACCACCGCGACGACCAGCACGTCGTCACCCGGCAGGGCCCCAACGGCGACTACCCCGAGGTCTCCTTCACCCTGGTCTCGCAGACCGTCGAGGGCCTGCTCGGCGTCGACCCGAACGCCCCCGCGCACGCCCTCGCCACCCTCCCGCACCTGCCCACCGGCACCGGCTGGCTGCAGATCGACGACCTGGCCGTCGGCCGGAACACCTTCGCGCTCCGCCACGACGGCGCCACGAAGTCCACCCTCCGCAACACCGGCGGCACCGACACCTACAGCTGGGAGGCCCGGCTGCCCGGCAGCTACCCGTCCCTGAAGGTCAACGGCACCGCACGGCCCGCCACCACCAGGACCGTCGACGGCACCACCTACAGCTACGTCACCGTCCCGCTCGCCCCCGGCGCCACCACCACCGTCCAGGCCCCCTGAGCCCGGACCTCGGGCCGGGGACTTTTGGGGATACCCAAAGTCCCCGGCCCGCATTGTTCCCCGCACCGTTCCTGACCAGGGTGGGAGTCCACCGGCTCACCTCGGGAGTCCCCCTGTGCACAGCACCGCGCCCGCGCTCACCCTCTCGCCCCGCACCCTCAGCACCGGCGAACTCGATGCCTGGCTGACCGCCCACCTCCGCCACTGGCAGCTCGACGCCCTCGCCCCGGCCCTGCGCACCGTCGCCCGCGAACTCGCCGACAACGCCCTCCGCCACGGCGCCACCCCCGCCCGCGCCACCCTCACCCGCCTCCCCAGCGCCCGCCTCCGCCTGGCCGTCACCGACGCCGGCCCGGGCTTCGACCCCACCACCCCGGGCCCCGGCCTCCGCCGAGTGGCCGCCCGCACCACCGCCTGGGGCGTCGACCCCCTCCCACTCGGCCACCGCGTCTGGGCCGACCTGACCCTGGCCTGACGCCGGAGCAGCGCGTTCCCGCACCCGGCCGACCTGACGGCGGTGCCGCAGCGCTCCCCGCTACTGCCCTGCTCCGGCTCACGGGGCGGCGGCGGGCGGCGTTTCGTCCCGGAGTTCCGGCGTGGCCGGGTCGCGCCGGGCCAGCGTCACCGCGAGCGGGAGGCCCGTCGCCCGCGCCGCCCGCTGCCGGGCCCGCAGTTGCGCCCTGGTCCGGGGGCGGAAGGACGGGAGGTGCGTGCAGCCGCAGCCGGGGCGGTGGTCGTAGGTCAGGCCCTCGGCGAGGACGGCGGCGACCACCGACCAGGCCCGCACGTCCCGCCGCCGGGGGGCAGCGAAGTCGTAGCCCGCGAAGGCGAGTTCGCCCCGGCACTCGGGGCAGGTCCGCCGGGCCGACAACGTGCCGCCCTTGAAGGACAGCCGGCACCCGACGCACACGTAGTGTCGGAAGGCGCCGTTGAACGCGTGGTAGCACATGGCCGTCCAGCCTAGCGGGGCGTCACGTCAGCTCGCGCAGTACCACCGTCGACGGCTTTTCGGTGCTCCCCGTCAGAGCAGCAGGACGCCCGCCACCGCCGTGCCGGCCAGCAGCAGGACGGTGACGACCAGGACGGGGACGTTGGAGCTCTGGGCGCGGCGGTCGGCGTCCGGGTCGAGGGTGAAGTCGGCGGGGTCGGCGGGGTCGTGGTGGACGGTGACCTCACGGCCGCGGACGCCCTCGGCGCGGGGGAGGTGGCGGGTGCAGTGGGCGGTGACGGCCTGTCCGGCGCGGGTGGTGAAGACCAGGACGGGGGTGAGGGCGGTCATGGCCCCGCCGTCCTCCGGGTCGACGTCGACGTCGCGCAGGACGGCGGTGATTCGCCCGGGGACGGTCTCCATCCGGTCGAGGCGGCGCAGCCGTTCGCTCTTCTCCCGCACCATCACCGGGAGTTGGACCAGGCCCCAGAGCGCGAGCGGGCCGCCCGAGCCGATCAGCGCCCAGGGCCAGGCCACCTCGACCGCGACCAGGGCGACCGCGCCGGCGCAGGCGAGGAAGAGCGCGAAGGCGGCCCGGCCGAGGCCCCGGCCGGGCGGTTCGGCGGAGGTGGTGAAGCGATAGGCGTGCGGGCGGCGGGGCGGGTGGACGACGCCGAGTTCGCGGCCGACCCAGGCCGCGGTGATCGGTTCGCCGCGCTCGGCCCGGGTGCCGTCGTTGGTGACGGTGACGGGCGGGGCGTCGCCGTAGGTGACGATCACGGGGATGCCACCCTCGGCGGAGCCGCCGTGCCGGAGTTCGCCGACCCGTTCGATCCGGCCGGTGTGCCGGACGGCGCGCTGCTCCGCAGTCAGGCCGAGCAGCGACTGCAGGGTGCGGCCGAGGGCGACCGCGAGCCACAGGCCGCACCACAGCTGGAGGAACCGCTCCCAGCCCAGCTCCATGCTCAACTCCCCACCACCTGAAGGATGTTGCCCTGGGCGTCGGCGGTCAGCACGGCCGTGCCGGTGTCGCCGGTCGCCACGATCCGGAGGGTGAGCGGGCCGGTGACGGCCTCGGCGGTCAGCTGCCAACTGCGCAGTGCGCCCAGGCCGTTGGCGGCCCGCCGGACCAGGTCGGGGATGCGCTCGCAGGGCAGCGCGTCGAGTGCGAACCCGCCGACCGGCTCGCCCTCGGGGACGTACACCACGGTCAGCGTCTGCTCCTGCGCCACCACGGTGAGCGCCCGCTGCCCGCCGCCGTCCCGGGTCAACGCCTGGACGGTGAGCCGGAGTTGGCCGTCGGTGAGCATCGAGCCACCCGGGCCGAGGGTGGCCGTCCCGGTGGCCGAGACACTGGTGGTCGTGGTGCTGCTCGTGCTCGTGCTGCTCGTGCTCGTGCTCGTACTGCTCGCGTTCGGCGCCGACTCCCGCCCGGGGCCGAAGAGTTCGGCGCGGCAGAGCAGCAGCAGGGCGGCCGCGCCGAGCAGTACCCCGAGCAGGGTGAGCCAGCCGGCGGCGGCGCCCTCGTCCGCGTCGTCCTTCAGCGCCGGGCCAGGCGCGGAGTCCAACCGGGCCTCGGCGGCGCGCTGTTCCCACTCGGGGGTGGGGCGGGTGACGATCCGCACCTGCCAGGGGCGGTCCGGCGGGTACCTGACCACCACGATGTCGCGCGGCCGGTGGTCGGGGAGGGCGGAGACGTGGACGTCCTGCCGGATCTCGACCCGGCGGGCGGGGGCGTCGTCCGGGGCGACGGTGAGGACGAAGCGGACGGGCACGGCGGTGCTCCGCTCGTCGCGGCCCGGTACGGGGGCCAGCTCCTCGATCATCGCCAGCGCGGTGTGCGGGGCGATGGCCCGTTCGCGGGCCCGGCCCGGCGCGGTGGCCAGGAAGAACAGCAGCGCATAGCCGAGGGACAGTCCGAGGCCGAGGAACAGCAACCGGAAGCTCTCCACGACCCCGGCGCCGACGAACGCGGCCAGCGAGGCCCCGACCACCCCGCCGGTGAGCAGCCCGATGCCCAGCCGGGCGGGCGAGTTGGGCTTCGGTGGCAGGCCCCCGCTGATCGTCATGGTCCGATTGTGCCCGTCGCCGCCGACGGCCGACAGCCCTTCGGCGCACACCCGTCCCACGTGGGGAAAGTCACCCGACTTGCCCGATTCTTTACCTTTGATTGACCTTTACCATTCCCGCCCCGTCCTGAAAGGGTGGGGGGACCGCCCCGACCCGCGCCCCGGAGGGATGCCCCGTGCCCGTACCCCGCATGCAATCGACCCCGCTGCCCGGCATCGGCGTCCAGTACGACCTGACCACCCGAGAACGCCAACACCTCTCGGTGATCGCGCACCGGGACGGCACCCGCACCCTGAACACCTACCGCCGCGAGGACCCGGACGCCTGCGCGCACTCGCTGCACCTGACGGAGAGTGAGTCGGCGGCGCTGGTCGACGCCCTGACGCCGGCCCACCACAGTCCCAACGTGCTGCACACCTCCGGCCTCGGCCTGGTCGCCGAGCGGATCGAGCTGTCCGGCGCCTCGCACTGGAACGGCCGGGCCCTCGGCGAGACCCGGATGCGCACCGACACCGGCGTGTCGATCGTCGCCGTGCTGCGCCGCACCGGCGCTGTCCCGTCGCCCGCGCCGGACTTCCGGCTGGCCGGCGGCGACACCCTGATCCTGATCGGCACCCGTGAGGGCGTGGACGCCGCGTCCCTGATCCTCGGACGGGAGTGAACGCTTGCACACCGCCACCGTCTTCATCGAACTCGGCGCGATCGTCCTGACGTTGGGGCTGCTCGGCCGACTGGCCTCCCGCTACGGCTTCTCGCCGATCCCGCTCTACCTGCTCGGCGGCCTCGCCTTCGGCCGGGGCGGCCTGCTGCCGCTGAGCGCCAGCGGCGAGTTCGTCGCCACCGGCGCCGAGATCGGCGTGGTCCTGCTGCTGCTGATGCTCGGCCTCGAGTACACCGCCGCCGACCTGGTCACCAACCTGAAGACCCAGTACCCGGCCGGGATCGTCGACTTCGCCTTCAACGCGCTGCCGGGCGCGGCGATGGCGCTGCTGCTCGGCTGGGGGCCGGTCGCCGCGACCGTGCTGGCCGGCGTCACCTGGATCTCCTCCTCCGGCGTGATCGCCAAGGTGCTCGGCGACCTGGGGCGGCTCGGCAACCGGGAGACGCCGGTGATCCTCAGCATCCTGGTGCTGGAGGACCTGGCGATGGCCGTCTACCTGCCGATCCTCACCGCGCTGCTGGCCGGGGCCGGGCTGCTGGTCGGCAGCGTCACCCTCGCCGTCGCGCTCGGCACCGCCGGGGCGGTGCTGTTCGTGGCGCTCCGCTACGGGCGGCTGATCTCCCGGTTCGTCTCGCACGACGACCCGGAGAAACTGCTGCTGGTGGTGCTCGGCCTGACCCTGCTGGTCGCCGGGATCGCCCAGCAGCTCCAGGTCTCGGCGGCGGTCGGCGCGTTCCTGGTCGGCATCGCACTGTCCGGCGAGGCCGCGGAGGGCGCGCACACCTTGCTCAGCCCGCTGCGCGACCTGTTCGCCGCCGTCTTCTTCGTCTTCTTCGGCCTCAACACCAACCCGGCCAGCATTCCGCCGGTCCTGCTGCCCGCGCTCGCGCTGGCCGTCTGCACCGCCCTCACCAAGGTCGCCACCGGCTGGTGGGCCGCCCGCCGGGCCGGCATCGCCGCCCCCGGCCGCTGGCGCGCGGGCGGCGCGCTGGTCGCCCGCGGCGAGTTCTCCATCGTCATCGCCGGGCTCGCCGTCACGGCGGGCATCGAGCCCTCGCTCGGCCCGCTCGCCACCGCGTACGTCCTGCTCCTGGTCGTGATCGGCCCGCTCGCCGCCCGCTGGACCGAGCCGATCGCCACCGGCCTGAGCACCCGCCTCACCACCCGCCGGACCCGGACCCCTGCCCCGCTCCCCGCCCCGGACGAACCCGAAGTCCGGGTCTGACCCACCGCCCCAGCCCGTCCCCGCCGTACTTGCCGCCCCTGCCCGGTGCCGGGTTCAGGCGTGCACGGCGACGGCGACGCGACCGGAGCGGAGGGAGGCAGCTGCGGCGGTGGGGGTGTCCAGGTCGGCGGCGAGGGTGCGCAGGTCCTGGTCCGACTCGGTCCGGAAGCCGTGCCGGGCGAGCGCGGCGGCCCACTGCCGCGACCGCCACAGCGAGCGCCAGGGCTCGCCCGCCGTGATCGAGTCGCCGAGCAGGCCGGTCAGCAGCCGACCGACCCGCGCCCGGGCGGACGGCGCCTGGTAGTTGGCGACGAGCGTGCTGCCGGGCGCACTGCGGGCGGCCAGCGCCGCCAGCGTGCCGTGCACCTGGTCGCGGGTCAGGTACGGGACCACGCCCTCCCACAGCCAGGTGGTCGGGGCGGCGGCGTCGTGCCCGGCGGCGGCCAGCTCCCGCCCGAGGTCGTCCAGCGCGAAGTCCACCGGCACGAAGCGCACCGACCGTGCCAGCACCGGCAGTTCGGCGTCCTGCTCGGCCAGCCGGGCCCGCTTGTCCTGCTGCGAGGCGGGGTGGTCGACCTCCCACACGTCCGTCCCGGCGAGGGCGGCCAGCCGCCACGCCCTGCTGTCCAACCCGGCGCCCAGCACGACGAGTTGACCGGCCGGACGGGCCCGCAGGGCATCGTCGACGGCGACCGTCCGGGGCGCCATGATCTCCGCGCAGGCCCGCACGCTCTCGTACCCGGTGCGCGCCCGCAGGCCCTCCGGCGGCGTCCCGGCCCGGACCTCGGCCACCGGCCCGCGCTCCTCGGCCCGCAACAGCCGCACCGCCACCGGGTCGGCGAACCGCCCCACCGCGAACCGCCCGTCCGCCGCGGCCCGCCCCTGGCAGACCAGCACCGCCGTCCGACTCGCCGCCCGCCCGCTCCCGCTCATCGACCACGCTCCCAGCAACCCGGCGGGGCCCGGTGAGGGCCCAACAACAAATCCGGCCCGGAGAGTTGAACTCTCCGGGCCGGACTCTTCGTAGCGGGGACAGGATTTGAACCTGCGACCTCTGGGTTATGAGCCCAGCGAGCTACCGAGCTGCTCCACCCCGCGTCGGTGAACACGACCTTACCCCACTCCGGCCCCAGGACAAATTCGGTTTCCCCACCGGCGCGCCCCACCGCCCCACCGCCCCCGGTCACTCGCACGGCCGGGGGCACGGATGCGCGGGCCCGGAGGGTGTCAGGCGACCGCGCAGTCCAACAGGCGGCCGCACTCGGTGCCGACCAGCAGCCGGCCGGGGCCGGTGACGGTGAGGGCCGTCGGCACCAGCGGGGCCCCGCGCAGGGTGAGGCGGCCCCAGCCGCGCAGGGTGCCGTCGACCGACGAGAGGGCGAGCAGTTCGCCGCTGTCGTACCCGGCGTACGCGTGCGTGCCGTCGGTGTCGAGGACGACGGCGGGCCGGTCGGTGCGGAACACCCAGCGTGCGGTGCCGTCGACCGGGTCGCGGCGGGTGACGTAGCAGTCGCCCGGGCGGCGCCCTTCGCGGCGCCACCGCGCGCCGGCCTGCAGCAGGTCACCGCCGGGGAGTTCCGCGCCCGGGCCGCCGTCGTGGTCCTCGCCGGGCAACGGGGAGAGCGGGAACAGCGGACGGGGCGAGGACCGGGCCGGGTCCAGCAGCGGCCCGGGTTCGCCCAGCGGGGGCGCGTCCGGGGCGAGGGGCAGCGCCGCGCCGGGCACCGGGACGGGTTCGGCCGCGCCCACCCAGCACTGGTACGTTCCGTCGGGGCCGCGGGACGTTCCGACGCTGCAGAAGAACGTCCCGCTGCCGCGCCGGAGGTGCAGGTCGGCGCGCCGGACGTAGCGGCTGCCGCGCGGGACGAGGACCGGGAGCCCGTCGGGGCCCGCGTGCAGGTCGGCCGGGGCGGACAGCCGCACCCGGGCGGTCCGGGTGCCGGTCGACAGGTCGATCCGGCTGACCGAGTCGGGCAGGTCCGGCACGTACCACGGGCAGACGTGCACCCAGGCCGAGCGCTGGTCGGGCGCCACCACCAGTCGCGCGCCGCCGTGCGGGGCCGCCGGGACCGACCAGGACACCTCGCCGGAGGGCAGCCGGCACTCCAGCAGGGCGCCGTCCGAGGACACCAGCACCCTTCCGTCGTCCAGCAGCCGGACGTCGTGGACGAGCCCGCCGGGGCCGCGGCCGGGGCGGTGCCGGTCGAGCACCGGACCCGGGTCGGGGAGCGGGTGCGCCGTCAGCGGTCGGGTCGTCGAGTTCCCCAGCTCCGCCCCGCGCACCGAACGCGGCTCCAGGCGGCGCCAGTCCGCCCGATGGAGGTCCACCAGGTGTTCCACCTGCGGGTACCAGGCGTCCTTGCTCACCGGCTCCATGGACAGGCGCAGCGTGTGCCCGTCCCGCCACTCCGTCCCGCGCACGGTGCGCCCGGTCGGGCCGTGGAACGCCGACACCGTCCGCCCGGATTCGAGGTCCAGCAGCAGGAGTTCGCCCTCGTTGAAGTACCCGCCGTCGTACGCGCCGGTGCCGACCGCGAGCAGCGGCAGCTCCGGGTGGAAGGCCAGCGCGTGGACGTGGTGCCGCGAGCGCAGCAGCGCGATGCAGGTCAGGTCCGAGGTGCGGTACACGGCCGTGGGCGCGGGCCGGCCGTGCCCGACGGCCCCGGTCACCGCGAGCAGGCCGAGCCGTTCGTCGGTGACCGCCAGCCGTGGGTCCCCGGCCTCGGCGAACGGGCGGTCCGCGTGGACGCGGTCGATGCGCAGGATCACGGGGCGGATCGTCGCAGATGCCGGACGGTTCGTCAGTCCGTTTTATCGGCGGCCCCCGCCCGGGGTGGTTCCGGGCGGGGGCCGGTCGGCCGTCGGGGCTCGGCCGAGCTTCCACTGCTGGTTGGGCCGGCCGTTGCAGGTCCAGATGATCGCCTTGGTGCCGGGTGCGGTCTGGTTGTCGTACGCGTCGAGGCACAGCTGCGTGCCGCCCGAGTGGACGGCCGGCTGGTCGGAGGCGGTGTGCGTCCGGAGATGCCGCCTCCGAAACTCGCCACGCTGCCCGCGCGATTCCTGCACGGGAAATTCCGCGCGCGGGGTTCACCGCCTCTGCCGGCTGCCGAAGAACGGCTCCCACCGACCCGGGACGGGTTCGAGCGGACGGCAACCACCCCGTCGGCTTCGTGCGGACGGTCCCGCTTCAGGCCAGTTATTCATACATACACACTTCTATGGGACTGTGGGGCCGACCGCCCGGAGGGCTGTCCGGTCCGGCGCTAGGGTGGCCCCATGGCGGACACCCCGACGGCAGCGGCACCCTCCCTCGATGCCCTCGACGTCTTGGTCGACCGCGCCTGCGAACCGCCCACCGGCCCCTCCCGTGCCAAGCAACTGCGGTGGGTCGCCGGGGAGTTGCGCACCGCCCTGGAACGCGGCGCGATCCCGCCGGAAGCCGCCGCCTCGCTGAACGCGCTGCTCGCCCCCGCCGCCCTCGCCGCCTACCTCGGCGCCGCCGAACAGGGCCTGCTGCGACGCAAACCCGCCGCCCGACCCGACCAGCCCTCCCCCGCGTCCATGCGGGTGCGCGAAAACTGCCTGCGTATCCTCGGCGCGGAGGCGGGCCTCACCCTCGCGCTCCCCGAACGCGAGCGGCCCGCCGTCGAACTCCGGCCGGTGATCACCGCCCGCCCCCGCAGCATCCTGCTCGGCCACCTGGAGAGCGCCACCCGCCCCGGCCAGGACGACGCCCGCACCCGCATCCTCGCCGTCATCGGCACCGTCCTGGACACCGGCTGCCGCGCCGGCGAACTCTGCGCCCTGCGCACCGGCGACATTGACCTCCGCCACGGCACGATCCGCCTCACCCGCCTCCCCCAGCACCGCGACCCCAGTGCCCCGCCCGCCACCGAGACCGTCGCCCTCTCCCCCACCACCCGCGCCGCACTGCGCCACTGGCTCACCGCCCGCGCCCGCCTCACCCTCCGCGACACCACCAGGCCCCCAGGCCCCGGCAACGAGACCACCGACGCCCTGTGGGTCAGCATCGCCCCCAGCGGCCACCCCCGCCCCGGCCTCCCCCTGCACGTCCGCGGCCTCGCCCGCGCCTACGCCCGCACCGTCCACGACCTCAACACCGACATGGCCGGACAACCCGGCTGGCACCCCCTCCCCCGCCGTATGGAACCCCTCCGCCGCGCCGTCGAACTCCGACCCGACGACACCACCGGCGCGACCGTCCTGCGCCGGACCTGAGCGGCGGCGGGGTCAGCGGCGTCAGCGGTGCTCGGGGTTCTCGAAGTCGAAGCGGCAGCCGGCGTCCCAGGCGGAGCGCTGGTTGCCGTGCGCGGGGATGCCGCCGGCGTCTTTGAGCATCCGGGCCAGGTGGAGCTGGTTCCAGGTCATGAAGGTGGTGTTCCGGTTGGTGAAGTCGTTCTCGGGCCCGCCCGAGCCGGGGTCCAGGTAGGACGGGCCGGGCCCGGCCGGGCCGACCCAGCCCGCGTCGGCCTGCGGCGGGATCAGGTAGCCGAGGTGCTGCAGGCTGTACAGGACGTTCATCGCGCAGTGCTTGGCGCCGTCCTCGTTGCCGGTGATCAGGCAGCCGCCGACCCGGCCGTAATAGGCGTACTGGCCGCGGTCGTTGAGCAGCGACGAGCAGGAGTACAGCCGCTCGATCACCCGCTTCATCACCGAGGAGTTGTCGCCCAGCCAGACCGGGCCGGCCAGGGTCAGGATGTCCGCGTTCATGATCTGCGAGTAGAGGACCGGCCACTCGTCGGTCTCCCAGCCGTGCTCGGTCATGTCGGGCCAGACGCCGGTGGCGATGTCGTGGTCGACGGCGCGGATCTCCTCGACCTGCACGCCCTGGTGCCGGAGGATGCCCGCGCTGATGTCGATCAGGCCCTGGGTGTGGCTGCGCTCGGGCGAGCGCTTGAGCGTGCAGTTGAGGAAGACCGCCCGCAGGTCGGTGTAGTCGGTCATCGCCGTCCGTCCGTTCGCCGTCGCCCCCCGCCGTCCCGCCCATCGCAGCACCCCGGGGCCGCCGCGCCCGGGACCGTCCACCGTCCGGCGGACACCCGGGCGCGGCGGCCCCGGGGGGGCGGGTCAGGCGCCGATCGCCGCGAGCACCTCCGCCGCGGCCCGGGCCCCTTCGACCGCGCCGCCGTTCATGTAGCCCTGGAAGTCGTACGAGGTGTGCTCGCCCGCGAAGTGCAGGTTGCCCTGGGCGGTGCCCTCGTAGCCGGCGTAGGTGGTGAGGTAGCCCACCGGCCAGTACGAGTAGGCGCCGTACGAGTACGGGTTGAGGTGCCAGGCGGAGAGCGTGGCCTTGCCGTTCCAGGCGGCCTTGGTGCCGGGCCACACGCT
The DNA here is from genome assembly GCF_044741705.1 of Kitasatospora sp. NPDC088134. Lineage (NCBI taxonomy): Bacteria > Bacillati > Actinomycetota > Actinomycetes > Kitasatosporales > Streptomycetaceae > Kitasatospora > Kitasatospora sp. NPDC088134. The sequence continues at coordinate 18,459 of NZ_JBIUTD010000026.1, forward strand.
GTCGATCTGGCTCAGGTAGTCGTCCACCAGGTTGCGGGTGTACGCGGTGGACGCGGTGCTGAAGGCGGTCGGCGGGGTGAGGCCGCGGGCGAGGCTGCCACCGCCGTACTGGACCAGGATGCCGTTGCCGCCGGCCTGGCCGCGGGTGACGTCCCAGGCCTGCTGGTACGGCAGGTCGGCGAAGCACTCGCCGTTCGAGACGCCGTCCCACGCGCCGCTGCCGGACCACGAACGCCGGTTGGTGAACTGCATGTTGAGCTTGGTGCAGGCGCCCATCCGCATATTGGCGAGGACGCCCTTCATCATCGGGTCGAGGCCGGCCTTCGACAGGTCGACGCGGCCCTGCAGGATCGGCAGCGGGACGGCCAGGATCGTGTGGTCGGCGACCACGGTCTTCGTGCCGCCGCCGTCCAGCGCGAAGGTGAGGGTCTGGCTGCCGTCGGCGTTCTTGACCACGGCCTGCAGGGTGTGGCCGAGCTTCACGGTGCCGGCCGGCAGGGCGTCCGCGATGGCGTGCGGCACCTGGTCGTTGCCGCCGGTGATGTGCCAGCGCTCGTCGGAACCGCCCCAGATGGAGAAGTTCCCGGGGCTGGACTGCCAGGAGATCATCACCAGCATCGCGTACGAGGACTGTGCGGTGGTGTCGGCGCCGTACTCGACGGCGTAGGCGCAGTCGAGCAGCGCGCCGAGGTCGCTGGAGACCCCGCCCGGCACCCGGGAGTTGATCCAGTCGCGGATCGACATGGTGTCGAGGGCGACCGAGGCGGCGTTGTGGCTGTTCCAGGTGGGGGCGGAGCCGCCGGCCTGGACGTCGTTCTTGACGGCCTGCCAGATCTGCTTGAAGTCGTTGTCGACCTGGGTCTTCGGGTAGTAGTGCCCGTTGAAGTGGAAGACGCCCTCGGCGCCGGGCGGCAGGTCGGCGGCGACGTCGGTCAGGCCGAGGCCGAAGCGCCGGCAGAGGTCCTTGATCGCGTGGTGGCCGGTGTCGACCAGTTCGCCGCCCCATTCGGAGACCTGGCCCTGGTTCCACGGGCCGGGGTTGGCGGGGCTGCCGCCGGAGAACATCCGGCCGCCGATCCGGGTCGGGTTGGCCTCGTAGACGGTCGCGGCGACGCCCTTGTCGGCGAGGGTGAGGGCGGCGTTCAGGCCGGAGATGCCGGCGCCGATGATCGCGATCCGGGGGTTGCCGGTGATCGGCTTGGTGACGGTGGCGGCGTGCGCCCGGGGAGCGACCCCGGAGGCGGCGGTCAGGCCGAGGCCGAGCGCGGCGGCCCGGCCGAGCAGGGTGCGGCGGGAGACGCCGTCCGGTTCGGCCCGGGCCTCGTCGCGCAGGCCCTGGTACTCGGCGACCGGCATCCGCAGGCGCTCGGCTGCGGCCCGGTCGGCCATCAGCTGCTTGAACCGTCCGGCGTGGGGGGTGCGTGCCATGGGGGGAAGGCCCTTCTCTGCAGCAGGTGGGGGTCGGGTCGGGTCAGGCCTGGGCGGGGACGGGCTCGTCGTCGTCGCTGCGCTCCTGGGAGTTCTCGACCACCAGGCGGCCCATCACCTCGTACTTCGCGGGGTGCTTGGCCCGCATGTAGAGGGCGAGCGCGATGCCGCCGAGGAAGACCGCGGCGACGATCCACGGGATCAGCCGGAAGAAGAGGGTCTTCGAGGCGGCGCCGGCGGCGGTGTCCAGGTTGATCACCAGCAGGGCGATGGCGGCGAGCATGCCGAGCCCGCCCAGCAGCGGCGCGGTGAAGGTGCGGAACCAGTGCCGGGAGCCGGGGTGGTGGCGGCGGAAGTACACGATCACCGAGAAGGAGCAGAGCGTCTGCACCACCAGCAGGGCGAGGGTGCCGAGGATCGCGGTCAGCGTGTACAGGCTGGCGTACGGGTCCTGGCCGGCCGCCCAGAAGCCGCCGACCACGGCCAGCGCGATGCCGGTCTGGGTGAAGGAGGCGACGTACGGGGAGCCGTGCCGGGGGTGGGTGCGGCCGAGCGCCGGGTGCAGGAAGCCCTCGCGGCCGATCGCGTAGAGGTAGCGGGAGGCGCACTGGTGGAAGGCCATGCCGCAGGCGAACGCGCTGGTGACCATCAGCCACTGGAAGGCGGTGACGGCCCAGCCGCCGAGGTACTGCCGGGCCGGGTCGAGGAACAGGTCGAGCGGGTTGGCGGAGACGGCCGTCCCCAGCGCCTTCTCGGCGCCGTTGCCGGCCAGCACCATCCAGGCCACGAAGGTGTACAGCACGCCGAGCACCACCACGGCGAGCAGGGTGGCCCGGGGGATGATCCGCTTCGGGTCGCGGGACTCCTCGCCGTACATCGCGGTCGATTCGAAGCCGATCCAGGACCAGAAGCAGAAGAACAGGCCGACGCCGGCGTTGACGCCCGCGAACGCCCCGGTCGGGTTCAGCGAGGACGCCTCCAGGCCGTGCGGGCCGCCGCCGTGCACCAGCACCGCGCCCGCGAGCAGGCCGAGCATCAGCACCTCGCCGACCAGGAACACGCCGAGCACCTTGGAGGCGACCTCCAGGTCGAAGTACGACAGGACGGCGGTGACCGCCAGCATCAGCAGCGCGTACACCTGCCAGGGCAGGTCCAGGCCGAGTTGGGCCTCGACGGCCTGCTGGGCGAAGTAGGCGAAGATTCCCACGATCGAGGCTTCGAACACCACGTAGGCGAGGACCGCGAGCAGGCCGGAGGCCATGCCGACGACCCGGCCGAGGCCGTGCGAGACGAAGCCGTAGAACGCGCCGGCGGTGGTGATGTGGCGGGCCATCGCCACGTAGCCGACGGTGAAGACGACCAGCACCAGCATCACGAACAGGAAGCCGGCCGGGGCGTGCGCGCCGTTGCCGCCGCCGACGATGACCGGCAGGTTGCCGGTCATCGCGGTGATCGGCGCGGCGGTGGCCAGGGCCATGAAGATCACGCCGACCAGGCCGACCGAGCCGGCTTTCAGGCGTTGGACGGCGGGGGCTTCCTGGATCTCTGCGGACTGCTCGACAGCGGGCACGGGCAACTCCCGGGAGGGGCGGGCTGACGGGTCGGGGCTCCGCCCTGCGGCGGAGTCGGCCCAGTGTGGGGCCCGTCACAGCCGGCCCGGAGGATGCAGGGTGTAGTCAGGGCTGTTTCGTGATTGACGGCCTGTCAATTGCGTGCGCGCACCGTTCGTCCTCCTGGGCGCCCGCGTCCGGGAGCGGGTGGGAGTAGGTTCGGGGGCGTTGGTTGTTGATCGTGCGGGTTCCGGCCGCGGGGTCGGGACATGGTTCGGGAAGGCAGGGTCCGGCATGGCGGATTCGTTGTTCGAGGTTCCGATCGGCACGCTCGCGGGCGAGGCGTCCTCGCTGGCGGCGTACCGCGGAAAGGTGCTGCTGCTGGTGAACGTGGCGTCGAAGTGCGGGCTGACGCCGCAGTACACGGGGCTGGAGAAGCTGCAGCAGACGTACGGGGAGCGCGGGTTCACGGTGCTCGGGTTCCCGTGCAACCAGTTCATGGGGCAGGAGCCGGGGTCGGCGGAGGAGATCCAGGAGTTCTGCTCGACCACGTACGGCGTGTCGTTCCCGCTGTTCGAGAAGATCGAGGTGAACGGCGCGGGCCGGCACCCGCTGTACGCGCGGCTGACCGAGGTCGCGGACGCCACCGGCGAGGCCGGCGACGTGCAGTGGAACTTCGAGAAGTTCCTGGTCTCGGCGGACGGCGAGGTGGTCGGCCGGTTCCGTCCGCGCACCGAGCCGGAGTCGGCGGAGCTGGTGGCCGCGATCGAGGCGCAGCTGGCGGGCTGAGCCCCCGGAGGGGCCCGCCGGGCCCCCGGGGCGCCGTTGCCGTTGCCCGGCTCGGCGCCCCGGAGGGGGCCTCAGCTCTCCAGCGAGAGGTAGAGCCGGGTGCCCTCGGGGCGGAAGCCCACCCGCTCGTAGACGCGGCGGGAGCCCTCGCCCGAGTACTCCAGCCAGACCGACCGGGCCCCGCGGGCGAACATCGTCCCGGCGAGTTCGGCCGTGACCGCGGCGGCGATGCCCCGGCCGCGGTGGGCGGGCCTGGTCCCGACGCCGGCCAGTTCCGAGGTGCCGACCGCCGGTGCGGAGCAGCACGCCCCGCCCGCGCAGCCGCCGTCGGGGGCCCGGACGAAGCGGACCGCCCCGCCGTCCCGCTCCAGGCGGCGCAGCCGGGCCGCGCCCTCCGGCGAGGAGGCGAACTCCCCGCTGAACGCCTCCGCCAGGGCGGCGTCGACGGCGGTGAAGTCCTCGTCCGTTCCGGGGGTCTCCACCACGGGTGCCGACGCCGGGACGACCAGCGTGGCCGGGGTGCAGACCAGGTACTCGTGGACCGCCTCGGTGCCGAAACCGGCGGCGCGGAGGGCGGGTTCGACGGCGGGCGCCGCGTTCGGCGCGAACTCCAGCCGGGGCTTGAGCCCGCGCTCGCGGAAGGCGGCGACCAGGGCGGCGACGTCCCCGCCGGTCGGGACGGCCCCGGGCAGCGGGGTCGCGTAGTTGATGTACGGGCTGGTGGTGTCGGGGTCGAATCCCGCCACGAAGCCCCCGGTCTCGACGACCACGGGTCGACGGCGGAGGTTAGCGACGGCGAAGCTCTGGACCTGGGTGTCCATGGTGGTGGTGACCTCACGTGGTGACATGGTGGAGCGCGGTCCCGCCGTTCGGGACGGATCGGGTGGTCGCGCGTGCGTTGTCGGGCCGTCCCCGCTCAAGGCAGGGGAGGGCGGCGGTGCGTGGCGCACCGCGTCGTGGGGCCGCCGTGGGGCGTGGCGAACGACTGCCGGGAAGGGGCAGGCCGTTCAGTGCCGCCGGCGGCCACTGGGGGACGCCGAGTTCATGGACTTCGTTCCTTCGGTGCGAGCGTGTGCGCACGTGGTGTGCGCGACCGGACTCTCCCACGGAGACCACCGGGGGTGCAACGGGTTTTCCGCCGCCCCGAACGGCTTTCGACCCGGTCTCGTCACGACCGGGTCGCGGTCCGGCACGGAACCCGGCCGGAGCCGCGCGCTCCCGTACCGTGGAGGAAGTCGCAGGGTGGGGTTCGGGAGGACCGCGTGAGCAGCAAGGGCAGGACGTCGAAGGGTTCGAAGGCGTCGGCGCGGGTCAGGGGGCTGGACGGGGTGGCGGTGGGCCGGTCGGCCTGGGGGCTGTACCGGGAGACCAGGCGGCCGGGGGCGCCGGGCCTGGCGGCCCGGCTGTGGGCGCTGCCGCGCCTGCTGCGGGACGCGCTGACGGGGCGTTACCCGGGCGTGGGGCCGGGCAAGTTGCTGCTGCTGGCGTTCGCGGTGGCGGTGTACTTCGTCAGCCCGATCGACGCGGTGCCGGACTTCATCCCGGTGCTGGGCTGGGGCGACGACACGGCGGTGGTGCTGTGGTTCCTGATGGGGCTGACCCGGGAGTCCGGTCGGTACGTGGAGTGGGCGGCGGGGCGTTCGTCCGAAGCGGCCGAAGCGGCCGAGCTGCAATGAACGGCATCAGCTCCGCAAAAATCTGACATCGGCGAGAAATTTCCGCGCAGCGCCTCTTGTGGGGCGCTGTGCGGCCTTCTACTGTCGGCTCACCTTCACCGTGTCGTGCCGCCACCCGTGAGCGTCCGGGCCGTCCACCTCCGCCACGCCCCAGAGAGCCGAGCCCCCGATGACTTCTGCCGCCGTGCCCGCGTCCCCGCCCTCCCCCGCCGGACCTGTCGGACCTGTCGGACCCGCCCGCCGGGTGCCGTCCCGGGCGACCCGGGCCGGGTCGGTGGTGGTCGCCTCCGTGCTGGGCCTGGGGGTGGCGCTGTGCGGCGCGCCGACCGCGCGGGCCGCCGCGTCCTCCGCCGCCGGGGGCCCGGCGGTGACCCGGGCCGGGATCGACCCGGCGCTGTCCGCGGACCGCGGCGCGCCGGTGGACTTCCAGGAGCAGGAGGCCGAGCGGGCCGCCACCACCGGCAGCGTGCTGGCGGCCGACCGCACCGCGTACACCCTCGCCGCGGAGGCCTCGGGTCGCAGCGCGGTGAAGCTGGCGCCCGGCCAGTACGTGGAGTTCACCCTCCCCCGGGACGCGAACGCGATCACCGTCCGGTACAGCCTGCCGGACGCGCCGGACGGCGGCGGCACCACCGCGCCGCTGGACGTCACCGTGAACGGGAAGGGCCGGCAGGCGCTGCCGATGACCAGCAGCTTCTCCTGGCTGTACAACCAGTACCCGTTCACGAACGACCCGAACGCCGGCCTGCTGCACCCGGACTGGTGGATCACCGAGTGCGGTTGCGTCCCGGCCGCGACCACGCCCGCGCCGACGATCGCCAAGCCGTTCCGGCCGGGGCACGCGTACGACGAGCAGCGGCTGCTGCTGGACCGCACCCACCGGGCGGGCGACAAGGTGCGGCTGACCCTGCCGTCCGGGTCGAAGGCGCCGTGGGCGGCGATCGACCTGCTGGACTCGGAGCTGGTCGCGGCCCCGCAGGTGGTGGCGCGGGCGGTCGACGTGCGGGTGCTCGGCGCGGATCCGACCGGCCGGCGGGACTCGGCGGACGCCCTCGACCGGGCGATCGCGCTGGCGAAGCTGCTGCGGGTACCGGTGTACCTGCCGCCGGGCGTCTTCCAGGTCGACCGGCACCTGGTGGTGGACGACGTCACGGTGGTCGGCGCGGGCAGCTGGTACACCGTGCTGAAGGGCAGTCAGAAAGCGCTTTCCGCACCCGCTCCGGACGGGTCGGTGCACACCGGTGTCGGCCTGTACGGCAAGGACGCGGCGCACGGCGGCAGCCACGACGTGCACCTGTCCGGCTTCGCGATCGAGGGCGACGTCCGGGAACGGATCGACACCGACCAGGTGAACGGCGTCGGCGGGGCGTTCAGCGACTCCACGATCGAGAACCTGTACATCCACCACACAAAGGTCGGCATCTGGCTGGACGGCCCGATGCGGAACCTGCGCATCACCGGCAACCGGATCGCCGACCAGATCGCGGACGGCATCAACCTCCACACCGGCGTGACCGACGCCGTGGTCCGCGGCAACTTCGTCCGCAACACCGGCGACGACGGGATCGCGCTCTGGTCGGAGAAGACCGCGGACGCCCGGGTCGTCGTCGACCGCAACACGGTGCAGTCGCCGACCCTGGCCAACGGCATCGCCGTCTACGGCGGCACCGACATCACCGTCTCGGGCAACCTGGTCGCCGACCCGGTCCGGGAGGGCTCCGGCCTGCACGCCGGCTCCCGGTTCGGCGCGGAGCCGTTCGCCGGGTACCTGCACTTCACCGACAACACCACCGTCCGGGCCGGGACGTACGAGCTGAACTGGAACATCGGCCTCGGCGCGATCTGGTTCGAGGTGCTGGACCGGGACATCGACGCCGACGTCCGGGTCACCGGCGACCACTACCTCGACTCCACCTACAACGCGATCATGGCGGTCGCCGACTGGGGCGTGAAGGACCGGTACCGGCTGGCGAAGCTGGCGTTCGAGGACGTGCTGGTCGACGGCACCGGCACCTCGGTGCTCAGCGCCCGGACGGCCGGCTCGGCGAGCTTCCGGAACGTCCGGGCCCGCAACGTCGGCGCGGTCGGCGTCAACAACTGCGGCACCTTCCACTTCACCCCGGCCGGTTCGGAGTTCTCCGTCACCGACCTCGGCGGCAACTCCGGCGGCGGCACCACCGGCGACTGGCTGGCCGCCTGGGAGCTGCCCAACACGCTCACCTGCGACGACCGCCCGCCGGTCGTCCCGCCGCCGGCCCCGTCCCCCTGGTGACGATCCGTCAGCCGCCTTGCTGCCGAAGCAGCCGAAGCGGTGGAGGCGGTGGAGGCAGTGGAAGCGCCTACAGCGCCTTGGCGAGCTTGGCGAAACGCAGGTCGGGGCGGCGCGGGATGCCGAAGCGCTCGTTCCCGTAGGGGAAGGGCTCGAACTCGCCGGTGCGGGCGAAGCCCCGCCGCTCGTACCAGGCGATCAGGTCGGCGCGCTGCTCGATGACGGTCATCTCCATCCGGTCGGCGCCCCACTCGGTCCGGGCCCACTCCTCGGCCCGGGCCAGCACCCGGCGGCCCAGTCCCCCGCCCTGCGCGGCGGGGGAAACCGCGAACATCCCGAAGTACCCGGCGCCGCCGCGCCGTTCCAGGTGGCAGCAGGCCACCAGGACGCCCGCCAGCTCCGCCACCAGCACCAACGAGTCGGCACGGCCCATCAGTTCGGCCACCCCGTCCTCGTCGGTGCGCCGCCCGTCCAGCAGGTCCGCCTCGGTGGTCCAGCCCGCCCGGCTGGCCTCGCCCCGGTACGCCGACTCCACCAGCGCGACCAGCGCCGGCACGTCCGCCGCGACGGCGGCCCGGAAGTGCGGCTCGGCCGAGTCGGCGGCGGTGGTGGCGGCGGTGGCAGCGGCCGTCACCACAGGGGGCGTCACGGCGGTGGGCATCGGGTCGGCGGCGGTCATCGGCGCGCTCCTCGGGGCAGTACCGGGGTCTCCTGGCACCGCCATCGTGCCACAGCCGCCGCCCCGCGCCGGACGCCCCCGGCACCCTCCTGACCAGCGCGGTCGGCCCCGGGCCGGGGGCCGGCCGCGCTTCCCCACCCCCCGGTCCGGGCCGTCCGTCCGACCGGCAGTCCGACCGCGGGCGGAGGGCCCGCACGCTCCCGGCATGACATTTGTCCTGCCCCGTCATGGAGCGGAGACACTGGGTGAGGCCCGGTGTTCCTTTCCAGAATGGAGCCCGACGGAACAACGGAGCGGAACCGGACCCAGGGAGACGGACCATGGACACCACCAAGAACCACCGACGCACCCCCGAACTGCGCACCCTCTCGGAGCACCCGGTCGGGACGCCCGTGCGGGCCGTCGTCCTGCTGCTGCCCGGCGGCGCGGTGACCGGCCACGGACGGGCCTCCCGGCTGGCCGCGCTGACCCTGCACTCCCCCGCCCGCCGCCTGGTCGAGGGCGGCCGGGACGCCGGGGTGCAGGTGGCCCGGCTCCGCTACCGGTACCGGGGCTGGAACGGCGACGCGGCCGACACCCTGGTCGACACCCGGTGGGCCCTGGAGGAACTGCGCCGCGAGCACGGGGACGTGCCGGTCGCGCTGTTCGGCAACTCGCTCGGCGGCCGGGCCGCGTTCCGCGCCGCCGGCCACCGCAACGTGGTCGCCGTCACCGGCGTCGCCCCCTGGCTCCCGATCGGCGAACCCGTCGAACAGCTCGCGGGCCGCAACGCGCTGATCATCCACGGCGACCGCGACCGCAGCGACGCGGGCGCCGCCGAATCCCTCGCCTACGCCGAGCGGGCCCGCACGGTCACCGCGCTGCGCCGCTACGAACTCGCGGGCGCCGGGCACTTCCTGCTCCCGCGCGCCGAGGACGCCTGGGCCGCCGCCACCGCCTTCACCCTCGCCGCCCTGACCGGCACCGGCCCCGCCGACCTCCCCGCCGAGGACGGCGTCGCCCCGCTGCGCACCCTGCTCCCCGTCGGCTACGCGACCGGCCGGTGAGCCCCGGCCACCACCGCAACTCCCTTGCCGCCCTTACGACTTGCCCCACCAGTACCATCGGGGGCGCTCAGCCCTCCCCGGCCACCCGCATCCGCACCTCGGTCACCGGCGCTCCCGCCGCAGCCGCCAGCCGCTCCACCGCGGCCGTCAATTCCCGCTCCTCCGGCGCCCGTTCCCCCGGGGCCCGTTCGAAGGGCGTGACGGTGAGGACCGCACCCTCCTGCTCCCAGGTGCCGGCGATCCGGCCGTCCACCAGCAGCAGGGGCGCGATCCACCCGCCCGCCCGGCTGACCTTGGCCCGGTGCGCGGCCGGCAGCAACTCCGCCGCCTTGGTCCCCGGGCCCAGCACGTACTGGTCGAAGGCGCCCACCAGGTGCACCGAGGGCGACGGTTCGACGGCCGCCAGCTCCTCGACGTGCGCGGTCAGCGCCAGCGCCGGTTCGCCCGCCACCCGGACCTCCGCGACCCGGTCGCCGAGCGCGGCCACGAAACCCTTCAACACGGCTTTGCGCAGGCTGTTGCGGGACAGCCAGGCGTCGAACCGCTCCGGCGTGGCCGGACCGTACGCGCCGAGGTAGGCCGCCAGCAGGCGCGGCCCGGCCTCCTCGACCGGCGGCAGTCCCGGCCAGTGGGGGACCAGCGCCCCGGGGTGGGTGAAGGCGGCCCGGCCGCCGCCTGCCGGGGCGTGGCAGAGCACCCCCTGCCAGGCCAGCGGCTTCAGCAGCGCACCCCACCCGGACTTCAACTGTCCCTCCAGCGCGGCGAATCGGGTGTCGGCGACCAGCGCGGCCGTCAGCTCCTCCCGGGTGAGCACCGCCTCCCGCAGCAACTCCCCCACCGTCTCGACCAGTTGGGCGACCTGTTCGGGCGTGGCGCCGAACTCCCTGGTCCAGGCGGGCTTCTCCCAGGTCCGGGCGGAGCCGATCAGCGCCAGCGCGTCGGCGGCGGCGGCCGGGGTGAGCAGGTGCAGGGTGCCGCGCTGGGCCCAGGTGCGCAGTAGCCGGCCGTCGGCGAGCGCCCGCCGGGTCCGCTCGACGGCGGCGGGGCCGCCCGCGCGCAGCGCCAGCGCGAGTTCGGCGGCGGCCGGGACCTGCGCCTGCACGCCGGCCAGCCGCTCCACGGCGGCGACCGCCCCGTCCGGCCCGGGCGCCCCGCCCGAACCGGCTGCCCCGTCCGGCCCGGCCACGCCGTCCGAACCGACTGCCCCGTCCGAACCGACCCCCGTCAGGAACTGCCTGCGCAGCCGCCAGTCCAGTACCTGGCGCACCGTCAGTTCTGCCGCGCTCGCGCCCACGCTCCGCTCCCCCTCCGTGCCGGCCGTCGTGCGCCGACCCTAACGCGAGGGTCCGTCAGCCCCCGCTCGCGGTACGGGCGGTGGGGCTCACGTCGCGGCCGGTGGCGGTGCGGGGACGGGCTGCTCCGGCGGGCCCGGGTAGGGCAGGATCTGGCGGAGCAGTCCGCGCGGGTGGCCCCGGTGGCGCCACTCGCGGGGGTAGCCGAGCGAGACCTCTTCGAAGCGGACGCCCTCGTACCAGGTGGTGCGGGGGATGTGCAGGTGGCCGTAGACGACGGCGGCGACGTTGAAGCGGCGGTGCCAGTCGGCGGTGAGTTCGGTGCCGCACCACTGGGCGAAGTCGGGGTAGCGCAGGATGTCGGTGGGCCGGCGGTCCAGCGGCCAGTGGCCGACCAGGACCAGCGGCAGTTCCGGATCGTGGGCGGAAAGCGCTTTCTCGGTGGCCGCGACGCGCTCCCGGCACCAGTCGTCGATGCCCGCGTAGGGGGCGGGGTCGATCCGGTACTCGTCGGTGCAGACCACGCCGGCCTCGTGGGCGCGGGCGAGCGACTGCTGCTTGTCCGTCACCCCGGGGACGCGGAAGCTGTAGTCGTAGAGCGTGAGGACGGGGGCGATCGCGCAGGGGCCGCCGGGGCCGGTCCAGACCGGGAACGGGTCCTCGGGGGTGACCACGCCGGCGGCGCGGCAGCGTTCGACCAGCTCGCGGTAGCGGGCGGGCGCGGCGAGGGCGACGGGGTCGTTCGCGGTGGTCCACAGTTCGTGGTTGCCGGGCGTCCAGATCACCTTGGCGAAGCGTCCGGCCAGGAAGCGCAGGGCGGCCTCGACCACCCGGACCTGCTCGGCGACGTCCCCCGCGACGATCAGCCAGTCGTCCGGGCCGGTGGGGCGCAGGTCGTCGAGGACGGCCTGGTTCTCGGCGATGCCGAGGTGGAGGTCACTGACGGCCAGCAGGCGTCCCTCGGCCAACGCGTCCCCGCTCCCTCGCCCCGTCACCGATCGCACGTGTACGCATCCCGGCTGCGGGACGCGCGTCGACACGCTACCCCGGGCCGGTCGGGAGCGCCAGACGCCCCCGGTCGCCCGGCGCGGCGTCACCATCGAGCGGAACCACAGGAGTTCGATTGTCACATGTATGGCTGTTCGCTCTACATGCATTCATACGATGTGTGGTTTCAACACTCTGTTGACTGACGGGGCCATGACTATATCTTCTCCCGCAGCGGCCGCCCCGGCCGCCGCACCCGGACCGAGGAGTCGTCATGCGCACTTCCGGCACCACCCGCCTGCTCCGCAACGCCGCCACCGCCGCGGCCTCCGTCGCCCTGCTGGCCGGCAGCCTCGCCCTGGCCGCGCCCGCTCAGGCCGCCGTCGACAGCGCCACCGCCGCCGGGACGACCGCCCGCCCCGGCGAGCCGGCCGGCTTCCACCCCGAGCAGGACCACGCCGGGTCCACCGTCGCCCGCCACGAGGGCCGCGGCGCATCCGCCGCGGACACCTCCGCCGCACTGGCCGTCACCCAGACCCCCGGGCTGGACGTCTCCAGCTACCAGGGCAACGTGGCCTGGAGCACCGCGTACGCCAACGGCGCCCGGTTCGCCTACGTCAAGGCCACCGAGGGCACCACCTACACCAACCCGTACTTCGCGCAGCAGTACAACGGCTCCTACAACGTCGGCATGATCCGCGGCGCCTACCACTTCGCCCTGCCGAACGTCTCCAGCGGCGCCACCCAGGCCGCCTACTTCGTCTCGCACGGCGGCGGCTGGTCCCGGGACGGCAGGACCCTGCCGCCCGCCCTGGACATCGAGTACAACCCGTACGGCGCGACCTGCTACGGCCTCAGCCAGGCCTCGATGGTCAACTGGATCCGGGACTTCTCCAACACCGTGCACACCAGGACCGGCCGCTACCCGACCATCTACACCACCACCGACTGGTGGACCACCTGCACCGGCAACAACGGCTCCTTCGGCGCCACCAACCCGCTGTGGATCGCCCGTTACTCCTCCTCGGTCGGCACCCTGCCCAACGGCTGGTCGTACCAGACCATCTGGCAGTACGCCGACGCCGGCACCTTCCCCGGGGACCAGAACCGCTTCAACGGCGCCTTCGACCGCATCCAGGCCCTCGCCAACGGCTGACGCCCCGGCACCGCACCCGGCCCGCCCGGCCCGCCCGGGCGGGCCTCACCCCTCAGCGGCGCGCTCGGAGCGGAGCAGCGAGAACATCACCTGGTCGTGCCAGCGGCCGGCCCGCCACTGCGCGGAGCGCAGCACGCCCTCGCGGGTGAAGCCGGCCTTCTCCAGGGCGCGCTGCTCGGCGAGGTTGGCGAGGTCCGTCCAGGCCTGCAGGCGTTCGGCCCGGGTGTGGTCGAACAGGTAGGCGGCGAGCAGGCGTTGGGCCTCGGTGCCGATGCCGCGGCCCTGCGCGGCGGGCAGCAGTCCGATCGCCAGCGTCCAGCAGGAGGAGGTCTCCGGCCGTCCCCAGCTGCCGGGGAACCATTCGACCCGGCCCACCGTCCGGCCCGCCTCCGCCACCGCCAGCACCCCGCCGTCGGGGCCGAGCAGCCCGTTCTCGGCGAAGCCCCGTCGCAGCCCGGCCGCCGACCGGTAGCCGAACCACTGGTACGGCCCGACGCCCTCGGGACCGGCGAACTCCCGCTCGTACAGGTCGAGATCGGCGGCGGCGACGGGGCGCAGCGCGATGCCCGCGCGGGCGGGGGCGGTGGCGGGCTCGGACACGTGGCGGACTCCTGACGGTCGGTCGACGGCGGCCGACGGCCCGGGGTGGGACCTCCGGCGGCCGGCACCGGGCGAGCCTCCCACACTCCGCCGTCCACCGCGGTCGGCCCGCAGCGGTCGGCCGTCGCCACCCTTGTGCAATGTCACACCTCAGCCATAGGGTGTGGCCGCTGCGCCGCCCCGGTGAGTCCCCCTGGGCGGCGCAGCCCGCAACCTTCCCCGGCGGGGCTCAGTTCCCGACCGGGAGGGTCAACTCCCAGGTATCGACGGCGAAGTCGAGCTCCATGCCGTGGTTGCGGTAGAGCGCCGGGGCGCCGGTGGCGTTCGCGGTGTCCACGCCGAGGCCGACCTTGGTCCGGCCGAGCGCCGCGTAGTGCGCGAAGAAGTGCCGCAGCAGGTGGCCGCCGAGGCCGCGACCGCGGGCGGCGGGCAGCACGCCGATGTTCGACGCCCAGGCCGGACCGCCGCGCTCGTCCCGGGTGCGGAGCACGGCGACGTCGCCCGCGCCGTCGAGGTGGGCGACCCAGACCAGCGACCAGTCGAGCGAGTCGCCGTCGATGTCCTCCAGCCACTGCTGGTAGCTGCGCGGCTTGAAGTCGAAGTGCTCGGCGAAGCTCTGTTGGATCAGCCGGTGCGCGATCCGCCGGTCCTCCTCGGCGGTGCAGTCCCGCAGCCGCACCCCGGCCGCGGGCTCGGGCCGCAGGTCCTTCGCCGCGTCGACCTCCCGGGTCAGCACGTGGTGCCGGCGGACGGTCCGCCAACCGCGCCCGCGCATCGCCCCGGTGTCCACCGTCGGCTCGGAATTGAGCAGCAGGTGCAGCACCGCCCGCTCGGCCCCGTTGCCCCGCGCCAGCTCGACGGCCCGGGCCTCCATCAGGTCGAACAGGTGCTGCCCACCGTCGAGTTGATCGGGCAGCAGGTACTGGTCCAGATCGATCCGCTCCCCGCCCGACGGGTCGCGCACCAGCCCGTAGCCGACCAACTCCCCCTCGGCGTCGGCCAGCAGCCAGCTGTCGCGCGTCAAGTCCACTCCCGCGCGCCCCAGTTCGTCCTCGATCTCGCCCACCGTGAACTCGGCCCGCCCGATCTCGATCTCGTCCACCTTGTTCAGCAGCACACAGATCGCCACCGCGTCGGCCGGCACCGCCGCCCGCACCGTCATGCCCTCCGGAAGCGCCATCCCGGCTCCCCCTCCTCCGTCTCGTTCCCGCTTCGCAAACCCGCCCTTTCTACCCGGCCCGCCGGTCGCCCCCAACCGGTTTTCCGACCACCCGGAGTCGGCGCACTCCGCAGGACCGATCGGCGCGGACCCTCGCCACCGCTCCCGGCGCTCGGGGCCGGGGGCCGGTCGCAGCACTGCGGCTGCCGCCCGGTAGGGTCGACCCCTTCGGGCGCCGTCGGGGCCCGGAGTCCGAAGTGGTGAATGCCGATGACAGTTGGCGAACTGCCGGTCGTGTGGAGCCTGTCTCCCGAGGACGCCCGTGCCGGTCGGCGGGCCCTGTGGTGGAGCGTCGGGCCGGGCGGCGAACTCGCGGTACTGCTGGTCCGGGAACGCGACCTGAGCCGTTCCCCCCACGTCAAGGGATGGGTCGGATGGAGCGTGGCGGCTCCCTGCGACGGCGTACTGGTCGTGTTCTCGGACGGGACGGAACGCCGCGTCCCCGCCACCGGCATCCCTGAATGGACCGGCCACCTGGCCCTGCTCCCGGGGTCGCGTTTCCTGCTGGCGTCGGGCCGGACCCGCCGGGACCGGGAGGGGAACTGGGAGCGGAACGCGGTCGTGTACTCCTCCGGGGGACACGCGGTGAGCAGCTTCTGCATCGGCGATGACATCGACTACCTCCTCGCCGACCGCGACGGCGGCATCTGGACCGCGTACGGCGACGAGGGCATCTACGGGGACCACCCGGAGACCGTCCCCGGCCTGGCCCGCTGGGACGCCTGCGGCGTCCACACCTGGAGCCCCGGGGGCAGGCTCCCCGTCTGGCCGCTCGGCGGAAGCGCGGGCGCCACCGAGGGGGCCGCGGCCTGGCTCGCCTGGTACAGCCACCAGGGCGCCTTCCTGTCCCGGGTCGATCCCGCCACCGGCGACGTCACCAGCTACCGCAACCCGCTGAAAGGCACCGACGGCATCGCCGTGCGCGGCACCCGGGCGGTCCTCACCCGCCGGTTCCACCACCGCCCCGCCGTCGAGCTGAGCCGCGCGGAACTCGTCGACGACACCTGGGAGATCACCGCCCGGGAGAAGCTGCGACTGCCGGGCCCGGTCGTCCTGCGCTGCGCCCAGGGCCGCGACGGCGTCCTGTGGCTCCGCGCCGGCGACAGCTGGCTGCAGGCCGAAGCCTGAGCCGACGACCCCAACCTGCTTTCCCGTGAACCGAGTTGACTTCACACTGGTACGAGTCGACTTCCCGGGGGGACGGTCGGCCGGTCCGGTCAGTCGGTGCGGACCTCCGCCACCGCCTCCCGGACGTCCGGGTCGGGGTCGGCGGCCAGGGCGTCGAGCAGGGCGGCGGTGCCGGGGGTGAGCCAGCGGCCGACGGTCCACACCAGTTGCTCCCGGATCGCGGGGTCGGGGTGGGCGGCGAGGCGGGCCAGCCGGTCGAGCGGACCGCGTCGGCGGCGTCGGCGGGCGAAGCCGTGCAGGACGTCGAGGAGTCGGGCCGGATCGCCGGGGTCACCGGCCGCCGCCATCCCGGCGAGCAGTACCGCGACGGGCGGCGGCGGTCCGTCCAGCGGGTGCGGCAGGCGCTCGCGCAGGCGGCGGGAGCCGTACTCGCCGCGGCTCACGCAGCCGTCGCAGGTGCACGGCCTGGTGCCGTGCGCGCCGGGCCAGTACCGCCAGCCCGTCACCTGGGGCACGGACCGGACCCGGCGCACCTCCCCCGCCCGGACCGCGCGGGGGACGAACACCTCCCAGCCGCGCGGGTCGTCCTGCAGCATGATCCGCCGCACCGCCTCGGCCGCCGGCACCTCCCGCTGCTTCCCCTGCCGCCGGTCCCCGTACCGGCCGACCAGCACCGGCAGTTCGTCGTCCAGCCGCAGGTGCACCGCGACCATGCCGCCCCGGCTCCCGGACCGGGACAGCTCGCGCAGCCACTGGTGGGTCAGCGTGTACGAACGCAGCACCGGGAAGCAGTACACGCCGCGCGCGCCGCCCTGGCCGCGACTGTCCGCGCGAATGCCGGCACGGCGGATGCGCGGCGCGTTCGCCGCCGAGGTCAGATGCACGAAACTCGCCACACCGGGGCACGCTACGCGAGCAACGCCCCGCCCTCCACCGGGTATCGGCCGTCGACCGCGCTGCCCGCTACGGCAGCCCGGGAACGTCGTCCCCGTCCCGCCGGCCCCTCACGTGGACGGAACGCCTGGCCCCGATCGAGCAACGCCGCTACCGTCGCATCGGCCACCTGGTCGGCGGGCCCACCGTCGACACCGTCCACCGCAGCGCCGCCGAGGACGCCCTGGCCGGCTCGCCCGATCACCTCCTGACGGACCGCCGCAACTCTCACCAGGAGCGTCAGTTGATCTCTCCCGACACCGAACTCGCCGCCGCGCTCGACGCGTTCTGCGCGCTGCTGGAGCAGGCCGCGCAGGAGGATCCGGACCAGGAGGATCCGGACCAGGAAGCGTACGAGCGACGGGAGCAGGCCCGCCTGGTACTGGCCCGGGCGCTGGCCGCCGAGCCGGCGGCCACGGCCCGCCTGGCGGACCGGGTCTTCCGGGCCCTGACGCTGGAGCACTCGATGACCCACCAGCTGACCGATCCGCTGATCGCCGCGATCGGACACCGCGCCTTCCTGGAGGGCCTGGTCCCGCTGGTGCGCACGGGCGGGTGGACGGAGCGCCGGAACGCCGCCGCGGCCGCGTACCACCTCCGGGCGTACCGCGACCCGGCACCGATCGTCGCCCTGCGCGAGGAGCACCGGCGCAGCCCGATCCCCCCGGAGGAGCAGCGCGAGCGCGCCGAGCAGGCCCTGCGACTCGCGTACCAGGCCGCCGAGCCGTACGAGGACGTGTGGCCGCGGTTCTGGCTGGCCGTCCTGGAATGCTTCACGGCCTGCCCGGACGCCGAGCTGCGGCGTGACCTGGCAAGCGCTTTCCCGTTGGAGCACCCGGACCACCTGCCGACGGCCGCACCACTGCTCGCCACGGCCCGCCGCCGGCTGGCACAGGACTCCTCCCAGGGTGCGCGGGCGGCAGAATGGGGCGCATGGGAGTGATCTTCACGGTGGCCGGTGCGGCCCTGCTGGTGGTGACGGCGGCGAGCATCCTGCGGACGCTGGTGGTGCCGCGCGGGCTGTACTCGGTGCTGGTGAACCGGCTGTGGGCGGTGCTGCGTCGGGTGGTGCGGACGGTCGCGGCGCCGTTCGGCGGCTACCGGGCGATCGACCGGGCGCAGACCTGGCTGGCGCCACTGATCCTGCTCGGCATGTTGGGCTGCTGGCTGACGTCCACGCTGCTGGCGTACACGCTGCTGCTGCGCGGGACGTCCGACCTGCCGTGGCGGGTGGCGTTCCGGGAGGCCGGGTCCAGCCTGTTCACGCTCGGCTTCGCCAGCGGCGAGCGACTGCACCTGTCGGTGATCGACTTCCTGGCGGCGGCCAACGGCCCGCTGATCATCGCCCTGCTGATCGCCTACCTGCCGACGCTCTACAGCGCCTACAACCGGCGGGAGTTGGAGGTGACGCTGCTGCAGTCCCGGGCGGGCGAGCCGGCCTGGGGGCCGGAGCTGCTGGCCCGGCAGGCGCTGGTCCGCACCGAGAGCGAGCTGGCGGACCTGTACCGGGACTGGGAGCGGCTGGCCGCCGACCTCGGCGAGGGCCACTCCAACTACCCGGTGCTGATCTCGTTCCGCTCCCCGCAGCCGTACCGCAGCTGGGTGGTCGGCCTGATCGCGGTGCTGGACGCCGCCGCGATGCAACTCTCCCTCACCCCGCGCTCCGCGCCCCCGGAGGCCCGGCTGCTGCTGCGGGCGGGCTTCACCGCGCTGCGCGACATCGCCACGGCGCTGCGCATCCCGTTCGACCCGGACCCGGACCCGGACGCGCCGATCCGGCTCAGCTTCGACGAGTTCGACGCGGCGGTGGCCCTGATCACCGCCGCGGGCCTGCAGCAGGAGCGCCCGACCGCCGACGCCTGGCCGCACTTCCGCGGCTGGCGCGTCAACTACGAGGCCGTCGCGTACGAACTCGCCCGCCGCGCCGACGCCGTCCCCGCCCTCTGGACCGGTCCCCGCGACTTCCCCGCCACCCCCGTCCCGCCCCGCCGCCCGGCCGACCGCCGCCCCTCCGTCCCCTGACGGACCGTCACTCCCCCTTCGGCCGTTGCCCGTTGTCCGTCGCCAAACCCGCCGGAACCGACACGTTCCGCCGCTCCCCACGCCACGATGGGCCCGGCCCCGCACCGGGGCCCGCCGACCCGTGGTCGGCTGCCGGTCGTCGCAGGGAGGAACGATGAGCTTTCGAGCCGAGGACCCCGAGGACGACGGGCCCGCCGACCGTCCGCCCGGCGCCGCCCCGCCACCCGGCCACGCCCCGCCGCCCGGCCACGACCCGGCCGCGTTCGCTCCGCCCGGCTGGGCGGCGACCTTCGCGGCGGTTCCCCGGGCGGCCTTCGTGCCCGACTCGGTGTGGGCCTGGGACGAGGTGCGGCGGCACAGCGCCCTGGTGGAACGGGGCGTGGACGAGGCCGGGTGGTGGGCGGCAGTCGGGGCGGACGTGCCGTTGGTGACTCAGTGGGACGGCGGGGCGCGCACCGGGGGCGGGCCGGCGCCGGTGGCGACGAGCAGTTGCAGCCAGCCGAGCACGGTGGCAGCGATGCTGGCCGCGCTGGACGTCCGACCGGGGATGCGGGTGTTCGAGGGCGGTACGGGCACGGGCTGGAACAGCGGGCTGCTGGCGCACCGGGTGGGCCCGGCGGGGCGGGTGGTGAGCGCCGAGCTGGACCCGGCGGTCGCGGCGGAGGCCCGGCGCGCCCTGGCCCGGGCGGGGCTGGCGGCGACGGTGGTGACGGGGGACGCCGGGCGGGGGTGGGCGGCCGGGGCGCCGTACGACCGGATGGTGGCCACGTACGGGGTGCGGGCGGTGCCGGAGCCGTGGCTGCGGCAGGCGGCGGCCGGGGCGGTGCTGGTGCTGCCGTTCGGGACGGGGTACGGGCACCGGGACGCGGTGCTGCGCCTGGTGGTGCGGGCGGACGGCGGGGCGCAGGGCCGGTTCGTCCGGCTGGTGGAGTTCATGAAGGACCGGCGCGACCGCCCGGCTTTTCCCCTGCACACCGACTACGCAAGGGAGTTCCCGGGCGGCCCGGAACGGACGGCGCGCCACCCGGAGGACCTGGGCGGCCCGTGGGACGTCCGGTCGTTCTACCTGGGCCTGGCCGTGCCGGGGGTGGCGCACGTGCTGCACCGGCAGGACGACGGCACTGTCACGGCCTGGTTCTACGGCCTCGCGGACCGGTCCTGGTCGGCCGTGGTCTGGCGGAACGGGGTGGCGACCGTCCACGGGGCGGGGCCGCGCCGGCTCTGGGCGGCCGTCGACCGGGCCCTCGGCTGGTGGGAGGAGAACGGCCGCCCCGGGATCGGGCGCTTCGGCCTGACGGTGGCCGACGGGCGGCACCGGCCGTGGCTGGATGCGCCCGACCGGCCGGTGCCGCAGCAGCTCTGACGGTCCGTCAGGGAGAGCCGTGAACCGTCAGGCGGCGCCGTCGCCGCGCAGCAGCTGCTCCTCGGCGGCGGCCAGCACCTCGACGACCTGGCGGCCGAAGCGGACGTCGCGGGCGTCCGCGGTGCCGGACTTCGCGGCGGCGAGCAGCGCGTCGATCGCGTGGGCGAAGGCGGCGACGGGCTGCGCGTCGCGGTCGGGGAGGGTGGTGACACCGGCCGTGCCGCGCAGTTCGACGGCGGCGCCGCGCGCGGAGGCGGCCGGCGGGGCGGTCAGGCTGAGCGTGACGGTGGCGGAGGCCCCGCCGGCGTGGCGCAGGACCAGGTGGACGGTGTCGGCGGGGCCGGGGGCGGCGGTGACCCGCTCGACCTCGCCGAGGACCGGCAGCAGCACGGAGAGCGCGTGCGGGCCGACGTCCCACAGGGCGCCCTTCTGCTGGCGCCAGGGGGAGGCGGCGAAGGGGCTGTCGGTGGTGAAGACCGAGCCGATCCAGTGGCAGTGCGCGGTGAACCAGCCGCCCGCGGCGGCCTGTTCGGCGACCCAGGCGTCCTGCCCGGGGGTGAACCGGGTGGTGAAGAAGACCACCGAGGCGACCCCGGAGGCGGCGACCGCGTCCTCGACGGCGCGGGCCGCGTCGACCGTCGCGGCGACCGGCTTGTCCAGCAGCAGGTGCTTGCCGGCCTGCGCGGCGCGCACCGCGAGTTCGGCCTGCACGTCGGGCGGCAGCGCGACGGCGACCGCGTCGACGTCGGCGAGCAGCGCGTCCACCGTCGGGTGGGCGGGAACGCCGTGCACGGCGGCGAGTTCGGCCGCGGCCTCGGGGCGGCGGCCCCAGATGCCGGCGAACTCGACGCCGGGGTGTGCGGCGAGGGCGGGGGCGTGCACGAAGCCCGCCCAGGGGCCGGTGCCGAGGAGTCCGATCCGCATGCCGCTCAGCCCTCCACCCGGATCAGCGTGAACCCGTCGTAGCCCTTGGTGCCGACGGTCTGCACGGTGGTGGCGTCGAACTTCGGCTCGGCGGCGATCAGTTCGTGCATCTCGCGGACGCCGCGGACCGCCTCGTCGGTGCTGTCGGGGTCGGCGAGCCGCCCGCCGCGCACCACGTTGTCGACCACGATCACCGAGCCGGGCCGGGTGAGCGGCAGCACCGCCCGCAGGTAGTGCGGGATGCTCGCCTTGTCGGCGTCGACGAAGACCAGGTCGTATGGTTCGGTGCCGGCCGCGGCGAGCTGCGCCAGGCTGTCGCGGGCGGCCCCGACCCGGACCTCGACCAGGTCGGCGAAGCCGGCCCGGGCCAGGTTGCCGGTGGCGACGGCGGCGTGCGCCGGGTCGAGTTCCAGGGTGGTCAGCGCGCCGTCGGCGGGCAGGGCGCGGGCCAGCCAGATGGTGCTGTAGCCGGCCAGGGTGCCGATCTCCAGGACCCGGCGGGCGCCCTGCATCCGGGCCAGCAGGTTGAGCAGCTTGCCCTGGTTGGGGGCGACGGCGATCTGCGGCAGCCCGGCCGCGTCGGCGTCGGCGAGCGCGGCGGCCAGCACCTCGTCCGCGCCGATCAGCCGTTCCTCGGCGTACTCGTCCACCGCGGCCCACTGCTGCGGGCCGGTCTGCTGCGTGGTCATCCCCACCTCCGTGATCGACTCGCGTGCGACCCTACTCCCCCGCCCGCGCGATCGGTGCGCCCGGCACGGCGCGGGGCCGGACGGACGCCGGAACGGGCCGGACGCGGGAACGGGCCGGGCCCGGAACGCGCGCGGGCCGCCGCACCGGACGAGGTGCGACGGCCCGTGACTGCTCGACCGGCGGGGCGTCAGTCGGTGCGCTCGCCGAAGGTCTCGGCGAGCGGTTCGCCGCTCGGGCCGCCGGACTGCTCGGGGTGCGCGGCGCGGGACTTCTTCGCCTTGTGCTTGAGGTACAGCGCCGAGCCGACGCCGAACAGCGCGGCCGCGCCCAGGCCGATGTAGGACGCGCCCTGCAGGTACCGCTCGGCGACCTTGCCGACCTGGTACACCAGCAGGGTCGTGCCGCCGGCCCAGACCACGCCGCCGAGCACGTTGGCGATCAGGAACTTCCAGTACGGCATCCGCAGGGTGCCGGCCAGCGGGCCCGCGAAGATCCGCAGCAGGGCGATGAAGCGGCCGAAGAAGACCGCCCACATGCCCCAGCGCTCGAAGGCCCGCTCGGCGGTGGCGAGGTGGTCGGGTCCGAAGTGCTTGGGGAACCTGCGGCCGAGCTTGGCGAACAGCGGCCGCCCGCCCTTGTGGCCGATGGCGTAGCCGATCGAGTCGCCGATGATGGCGCCGGCGATGGCGCAGCCGGCCACGCCCCACGGGCTGACGACGCCCTTGGCGGCCAGCAGCGCGGACGTGACCAGGGCGATCTCGCCGGGCAGCGGGATGCCGAGGCTCTCCAGGCCGATGATCAGCCCGATGATCACGTACACCGAGGTCGGTGGAACGCTCTCGATCCACTGGTCGAGGTGCAAGGCGGAGTACCTCCGTCTGGGCGGGGACAGGCGGCCGACACTCGTCCGGCGCACGGGAAAGTTTCGGTAAAGGACCGAGTTCGGCCAGCCTAGCCTCTCCCGCCCCCCGGCTCCCTTCCCGTCCCCGCCAACGGCCACCACCACCCCCGGGTTCCCGCCCGGAACCCCGACCGGCCGCCCTCGGCCCGACTGCCCCCGGCGGTCCGTCCGGCACCTGATCCAACTCCGGCCGGGCACCGGTTCGTTCCCGATCCGGCTGTGAGAATCCGCGCACCCGGCGCGCCTGGCCGTCCGTTCCCCGCGCACCCCATACTCCGTCACCGGACAGCGCTGGACAGCACCGGACAGCACCGGCACGGACGGACGGGGACGCGGATGAACACTTCGGCAACGGCAACGGCGGCGGCGGCAACGGCAGCAGCGGCGGCAGGCACCTGGCGGCTCGGCGACCTGACGGTGAACCGCCTCGGCTACGGCGCGATGCGGCTCACCGGCAACGGCATGATGGGCAACTCGGACGGCGCGCCGATCGACCGGGCGCACGCCGTCCGGCTGCTGCACATCGCCTTCGACCGGGGCGTGAACCACGTCGACACGGCCGCGTTCTACTTCTCGCCGCTGCGCTCCGCCAACGAGCTGATCAACCGGGCGCTCGCGGACCGGCCGGACGGCGAGGTGACGGTGGTGACCAAGGTCGGGCCGGGGCGGCTGCCGTCCGGCGAGTGGCAGACCATGGCCCGGCCCGAGGAGCTGCGCGGCCAGGTCGAGGAGAACCTGCGCCAGCTCGGCCGCGACCACCTGGACGTGGTCAACCTGCGCCGCAACGGGCCGGACGTGGACGACGTCAGCGAGCACTTCGGCGCCCTCGCCGAGCTGCGGGCGGCCGGGCTGATCCGGCACCTGGGACTCTCCAACTGCCGTCCCGAGCACGTCCACCAGGCCCGGGCGGTGGCTCCCGTGGTGTGCGTGCAGAACTCCTTCGGGCTGGACAACCGTCGCTCCGAGGAACTGGGCGTGCTGGACCTGTGCCGTGAGCTCGGCATCGCCTTCGTCCCGTTCTTCGCCGTCTCCGGCCCGGCCCGGGAGGGCGTCCCGGCCGGCGAGCGGGACGCCCGGGTGCAGGCCGTCGCCGCCGCGCACGGCGCGACGCCCGCCCAGGTCCGGCTGGCCTGGACGCTGCACCGGGGCCCGCACGTGCTGGCCATCCCGGGCACCACGAACCCGGCCCACCTGGCCGAGAACCTGGCCGCCGCCGCGCTCCGCCTCACCCCCGCCGAACTCGCCCTGCTGGAGCCGGACAGCAGCATCGCCTCCTGAAATCCACTGCCCAGCAAGAGATATGACGTAGCGTCAGCCCTCCTCCGCCACCCACGCGGGGAGCGGTTCGCGGCGCTCCAGCCACTGCGCCGGCACGCCGGCCAGGCCGGTGCGGGCGGCGACCACGCCGCCGGTGATCGCGCAGGTGGTGTCGACGTCGCCCAGGCCCTCGGCGGTGGTCCAGAGCGCGTCGGTGAGGCTGTCCAGGTGGCGGGCGGCCGACCAGAGCGCGAACGGGACGGTGTCGGAGGCGCGCATCCTCCGCCCGCTGCCGAGCAGCTCGGCGGCCCGCCCGGGCGCGGTGGCGGGTGACAGGTCGGCGGCGGCCCGGACGCCGTCCCGGACCGGGCCCTCGGGCGTCCGGTCGGCCACCTCGTGCAGCAGCTCGGCGCCCGCCGGGGCCCCACCGGGCACCCCGGCCCGGTCAGCGGATTCCCCGGCCCGGTCGGCGGGCTCCCCACCCCGGGCGGCGAGCGCGGCGGCCACCGCGACGGCGACCGCCCCGGCGATGCCCTCGGGGTGGGCGTGGGTGACCTCGGCGGAGTACCGGGCCTGCTCGGCGGCCTCGTCCAGGTCCGCGGCGAACCAGGCGCCGAGCGGGGCGACCCGCATGGCCGCGCCGTTGCCCAGGCTGCCCTCGCCGTCGAAGAGTTCCACCGCCTCCTGCGCCCAGCTCCCGGGCCGCTCCGCGAGGACGGGCAGCAGGCGGTACATGCCGTGCCCGTAGCCGCGCGCCGGGTCGGCGAGCAGGCCGGCGCCGAACATCGCGGCGAGCCGATTGCGGTTCACCCCGCCGTCGTCGAGCAGCGTCCGGTACACGCACAGCGCCATCGCGGTGTCGTCCGTCCAGCGCCACTCCGGCTCCTCGGGGGTGCGGCGGCGCCCGATCTGGTCGAGCGCCTCCTGCGGCGGACGGAACCGCTTGAACCAGCGCTCCCCGAACGCGTCCCCGAGGGCCAGTCCCTCCAGTGCCCGGCGCGCGGCCCGCCGCGCGGTGATCGTCGTCATGCGCCGATCCTGCCACCCGCCCCCGACGGCGGCGCTGACGGGCGTTCAGGCGATCGGGCGGCGCTCAAACGCTCAGGCGGTCAGGCGGTCAGGCGTTCAGGAACTCGATCAGGTCCCGGTTGAAGCGCTCCTTGTCGCCCGGCACCATGGCGATGCCGTGCGAGCCGCCCTCGTACACCTTGAGCACCGCGCCGGGGACCAGGGCGGCGGTCTTGCGGGCGGTGGCGTCGATCGGGACGATCTGGTCGTCGTCGCCGTGCACGATCAGCAGCGGGATGTCGAACTTCGCCAGGTCCGCGTGGAAGTCGGTGTAGCCGAAGGCGTCCACGCAGTCGACGCCGCCCTCGATCGCCTGGGCCATCGCCATGTACCAGAAAGCGTCCTTGTTGCCCTCGGTGGCCCGGCTGCCGGGGCGGTTCGCGGACAGGAAGCCGACGGCGGTGTCCTTCCAGAACTGCGAGCGCTCGTTGAGGATGCCCGCCTTGATGTCGTCGAAGACGCTGCCGGGCACGCCCTCGGGGTTGTCGGGGCCCTGCACCATCAGCGGCGGGATCGCGGACAGCAGGACGGCGGACCTGAGCCGGGAGGTGCCGTGCCGGCCGATGTAGCGGGCGAGTTCGCCGCCGCCCATGGAGTGCGCGACCAGGGTGACGTCGCGCAGGTCGAGGCCGGTGAGCAGGTCGTTCAGGTCGTCGGCGAAGGTGTCGAAGTCGTAGCCGTCGTAGACGGGGGTGGAGCGGCCGTGGCCGCGCCGGTCGTGCGCGAGGGCGCGGTAGCCGGCGTCGGCGACGGCCTTGAGCTGGTCCTGCCAGGCGTCGCCGTTGAGCGGCCAGCCGTGGATGAAGACGACGGGGCGGCCGCTGCCCCAGTCCTTGTAGAAGATCTCCACACCGTCGCGGGTCGTGCAGCTGGGCATGCGTGGCTCCGTCCGGAGGGCCGGGCGGCGGGGCCTGCCCGGCGGGGAGGGTGGCGGTGCCCCGCGCGCACGGTTCGGGCGCGGTTCGGTGGCGGGCACCGCGACCATTCAAGGCACAGCCGGGCCGGGGCCGCACCCGGGAGCGTCCGGTCCGGGCCCGCCGAGCGGCGGACCCGGACCCGGTACGGGAGTCAACCCGCTTGGCACGCGGCCGGGTTCACGCCGGTTCGACGCAGAACACGGCCGCCCGGACCTGCGCGGCGGTGGGGGTGCCGGCGCCGTGCACCCGGATGGTGGTGCGCTCGCCGGGGAGCAGCGTGGTCAGGCCCCGGTCGGCGGTGGCGGCGGGGTCGATCCGGTCGGCCTGCAGCAGCAGGTCGCGGACCAGGGTGCGGGCGGTGACCACCACGTCGACCGCGCCGTCGCCGGCCTCCTCGACGGCGAGTTCGAACTCCGGCCGGGGGTAGGCGAACGCCTTGTCGGCGACCGCGAAGTGCACGGCGCGCAGGCCGTCCGCGTCGGCGACCAGGTACTCCTCGGCGCTCCCGGCGGCGGGCAACAGACCTTCTGGGACGGGGAGTTGACGGACCGTCCGGGCCTCGGCGGTCAGCTCGACGACGGTCTCGGCGAGCACCTTGCCGCCGGCGTCCAGGCGGCGCAGCCGCAGCGCGGTGGTCCAGGGCTCGGCGCCCTGGTTGACCAGGGCGATCCGGGGGTCGCCGGCGCGATCGGCGGGCTGCAGGGTGAGCAGCCGGTCGGCGTAGAGGCGGCGCAGTTCGTGGTGGAGCGGCTTGAGCCGGCCGTCGCCGTCGATCGCGGCCCAGGAGGAGACCGGCCAGCAGTCGTTGAGCTGCCAGACCACGGTGCCGGCGCAGTGCGGCCAGTGCGAGCGCCAGTGCTCGATGCCGGTGGCGATCGCGCGGGCCTGGATCAGCTGGGTGAGGTAGTGCCAGCGGTCGAAGTCAGCGGCTCCGGTGGGGAGTTCGAAGTGCCGGGCGACGCCGCGGTTCAGCTTGCCGTTGCCGTCCTCGGCCTTCTGGTGGTGCAGCATGCCGGGCGAGTCGGCGGCCAGGTCCTCGGTCGGCAGGGCGCGGCGCAGCGTGGCGTACGCGGGCGGGGCCTGCCAGCCGAACTCGGCGACGAAGCGGGGCACCGAGGCCCGGTACTCGGCGAAGTCCTGGCGGTTCCACACCTCCCAGGAGTGGTGGGTGCCGTGGTCGACGTCGTTGGGGTGGTGGTCCCAACTGC
Source organism: Kitasatospora sp. NPDC088134 (assembly GCF_044741705.1). Classification (NCBI taxonomy): domain Bacteria; kingdom Bacillati; phylum Actinomycetota; class Actinomycetes; order Kitasatosporales; family Streptomycetaceae; genus Kitasatospora; species Kitasatospora sp. NPDC088134. The sequence continues at coordinate 45,561 of NZ_JBIUTD010000026.1, forward strand.
CGGACCAGGGGCTGCCGGCCGCGTACGGGCGGGTGGGGTCGAGTTCGGCGACGATCCGGGGCAGCACGCCGAGGTAGTAGCCCTCGCCCCAGGAGTCGGCCCCCGCGGAGCCGGTGCGCAGTTCCTCCTCCCAGCCCCAGTCCCGGAAGCCCCACAGGTTCTCGTTGTTGCCGTTCCACAGCACCAGCGAGGGGTGCGGCATCAGGCGGACCACGTTGTCGCGGGCCTCGGCCTCGACCTCGCCGCGCAGCGGCTGCTCCTCGGGGTAGGCGGAGCAGGCGAACGGGAAGTCCTGCCAGACCAGCAGGCCGAGTTCGTCGCAGGTGTCGTAGAACGCCTCCTGCTCGTAGATGCCGCCGCCCCAGACCCGGATCAGGTCGAGGTTGGCATCGGCGGCCTGCCGCAGGCGGTGGCGGTAGCGGGCGGGGGTGACCCGGGTGATCAGGGTGTCGTCGGGGATCCAGTTGGCGCCCCGGACGAAGATCGGCTCGCCGTTGACGGCCAGCGTGAAGGGGGTGCCGGTGGCGTCGGGGGTGCGGCGCAGTTCGACGGTGCGGAAGCCGATCCGGCGCTGCCAGGTGTCGAGCGGTTCGCCGCCGTCGGCGAGGGTGAGGGCGAGGTCGTAGCGGGGCTGTGCGCCGTAGCCGCGCGGCCACCAGAGGGCGACGTCGGCGGCCGCCAGGGTGAGCACGCCGGTGTCGCCGTCGAGCACGGCCTCGGCCTCGGCCACGACCTCGGTGCCGGTGGCGCCGCCGGCGACGGTGGCGCGGACGGTGAGCGGGCGGCCGGCGCCGGTGGCGGTGCGCTCGACGGTGACGTGCACCTCGACCCGGCCGGTGCCGCCGTCGACGGTCACCAGCGGGCGGACCTCGGCGAGCCGGGCGGTGGACCAGTGCTCCAGGCGGGCGGGCTTCCAGATGCCGGCGGTGGGCAGGGTCGGGCCCCAGTCCCAGCCGAAGGAGCTGGCCATCTTGCGGATGTACTGGAACGGTTCGGGGTAGACGTTCGGACGGTCACCGACCAGGGTGCGGACCCGCTCGGCCTCGGTGTAGGCGCTGGTGAACTCGACCTTCAGCTCGCCGGTCAGCCCGGTGGCGTCGAAGCGGTAGCGGCGGTGCATGTTGCGGGTGCTGCCCAGTTCGGTGCCGCCGAGGGTGACGGTGGCGGCGGTGTCGAGGCCGTCGAAGACCAGGTCGGTGCGCTCGTGGCCGCTGCCGTGCGCGGGCAGGTCGAGGGTGTAGGTCCAGTCGCGGCGGCCGACCCAGGCCACCTCGGTCTCGTTGGCGTCGAGGAACGGGTCGGGGATCAGTCCGGCGTCCAGCAGGTCGGTGTGGACGCAGCCGGGCACGGTGGCGGGCAGCCGGTCCCCGTCGTGGTGCAGGCTCCAGCCCTGGTCGAGCGGGGTGGTGTCCTTCATGCGTGCGGCTCCTCGGTGAAGTCGGCCGGACCGGTGGTCGGGCAAGCGGCGCGAGCAGAACCGTAACCCGCCGGAGCAGCGCTGTCCATAAACCGGTTATGTGGGTGCCTTGATGGGTTTCAATGGCCGTCAACTCCGGCTGCATGCTGGGCCTGAACCGGAAACGACACTGCTGCCCCGCCGTTTTCCGGGCAGGCTGGACGGAGTTTGAGATTTACCGGTTCACAAGCCTCGCGACGAGGCCGGGGTTCAGTCGCCGACAACCTGCTGCGCCTCGCCCGGCAGCGGTACCGAGGTCGGGGCGATGCCCGCCACCAGCCCCTTGAGCGGAGCGGTCGCGTGGCAGTGAGCGCGGCGGCGAGCAGGACGGCGGTGGGGGTGAGTCCGGGTGGCGGCGGGCCCGAGGGCCCGAGCGTCCGCCCGATCGGCTGGTTAACCGATTAGGCAAGAAGGGCCGTAAGAGCGACCCGATATCCTTCCCACCTGCTGGTTAACCGTTCGTTGCAGAACTCTTCCCGGAGGTGGCGCCGGGCTACAGCGGAGGGGGTGCGCGTAGTAGCTTGAGAGGGCACAGCAGGTCCGCGCCCCGCGTTCGCACCCCGGCCGGACAGTCGACGTACCGTCCGAAAGGTCCCGTGGAGCAGGTGTCCCAGCAGCAGAGCCCGCCGGCGAAGCGGCCGACCATCGCCGACATCGCCAAGATCGTGGGCGTGTCCAAGGTCTCCGTCTCCAACGCCTTGAACGGTCAACCCGGCGTCTCCGACGCCACCCGCGCCAAGATCGCCGCCGTCGCCGAGGAGTTGGGCTTCGTCCGCAACAGCGCGGCCCGCGCGCTCAGCGGCGCCAAGGCCGCCGCCGTCGGCCTGGCGCTCTGCCGGCCGGCCCGGATGCTGGGCACCGAACCGTTCTTCATGGAGCTGATCGGCGGCATCGAGAAGGTGCTCTCCGACGCCTCCTACTCACTCGCCCTGCAGGTCGTCTCCGACCACGAGCGCGGCCTGGAGGCGTACCGCCGCTGGTGGGGCGAACGGCACATCGACGGCGCGATCCTGGTCGACCTGCGCCGCGACGACGCCCGGGTCCCGGCCCTGGAGGAGATGGGCCTGCCGACCGTGGTCATCGGCCACCCCTCCGGTTCCGGGCGGCTCACCCCGGTCTGGTCGGACGACGCCGCCGCCGTCCGCGAGACCATGGAGTACCTGGCCGCGCTCGGCCACCGCCGGGTCGCCCGGGTGGCGGGGCTCACGGGGCTGGTGCACACCGCGATCCGCGACGAGGCGTTCGCCGCCGCCTGCGCCGACCTCGGCCTGGACGCGCTGCCCACCGCGCACACCGACTACACCGGCGAGGAGGGCGCCCGCGCCACCCGCCGCCTGCTGCTCTCCCCCGTCCGCCCGACCGCGATCCTCTACGACAACGACATCACCGCCGTCGCCGGCCTGTCCGTCGCCCAGGAACTCGGCCTCTCCGTCCCCCGCGACCTCTCCCTGGTCGCCTGGGACGACTCCCCGCTGGTCCAGGTGGTCCGCCCCCCGCTGACCGCCCTCACCCGCGACATCCACGCCTACGGCGCGCACGCCGCCCGCACCCTGCTCGACCTGATCGCGGGCCGCCCCGCCGACGGCTACGAGGACCTGGCCCCCCAACTCACCCCGCGCGGCTCCACGGCCGCACCCCCGCCCGTGAACTGACGGTCAGACGGGGCGCTTCGCGGGAGCCGCGCGGCGGTTGAGGAACAGCAGCAGGTTGACCATCAGGATCAGCGTGCCGCCTCCTTGCAGCGTCGAGCGCACCTCGTAGAGCGGATTGTCGTCAGTGGTCCAGAGGCCGCAGGTCATCACCAGCAGCATGCCGCCGACGAGGAGCACCGCGGCGAACCACACCGTGAGCAACAGGGCCCCCACCGTGCGGACGCCCCGCAGCACCGGGTGCCGGGGAGCGGTCCGCAGCCCGATCAGGAGCAGCAGCGCCGCCAGCGCGGTGCCGATGACCCCTGCTCCGACCACGACCGAGTCGGTGGACACTCCCTGGACACCGCTGGAGACGGCCTGCCACGGGTGGTGCCAGTCGAAGGACTCGGTCACCGCGCCCACCTCATGCCCGGTCTTCCGGACCCGCCACCGCTCGGTCATGAACGGAACCAGCGCCGCAACGAGCGGCCCCACCAACCCGGTGAACGCCACCACCGCCACCGGATCCTCGACGTCGAACCGGGCGAGCGCGGCGGACCACCTGCCGCCGTTCGGGGCCTTCGGCGGCCGGGCGTCCATCGGCCGGGTGCCGGCCGGCCGGGGCAGCAGCACCGTCGAGCCGGTCACCGGCGCCCCGCTCTCCGCTTCCGCCTCCTCTGCGCCCTGCCCGCCGTACTCCTCGTACTCCTCATCCTCTTCGTCCTCTTCACCGTCGGCTCCGATGACGAGCGCGCGCAGCGCGGCGGTGCGTTCCTGCACGGCCGTCAGCCCGCCGGTGACGTCCATCCAGGCGCCGGGCCCGGGCGGGCCACCGAGCAGTTCCTCGCAGCGGGCCCGGACCTCGGCCGGGGTGGGCCGGTGCCCGGGGTCCTTGGCGAAGCAGTCGGCGAGCAGAGCGCGCAGCGGCGCGTCGAGGTCGGCCAGGTCGGGGTCGTCGGCGACGATCCGGTGCGCGACGGCCCACTGGTTCTCCGCAGCGAAGGCGTCGCGTCCGGTGGCCAGCCGGTACAGGGTCGAGGCGAGCGCGAACACGTCGGAGGCGGGGCCGACGGTGCGGCCGGTCGCCTGCTCGGGCGACATGTACGCGGGGGTGCCGACCCGGGTCGACTGGCTGTGCTGGACGGCGGACTCGGTGAGCGACTTGACAATGCCGAAGTCGATGACCTTGGGTCCGCTCTCGTCCAGCACGATGTTGGCGGGCTTGAGGTCGCGGTGCACGACCTGCGCGGCGTGGATGTCGCCCAGGGCGTGCGCGATGCCCCAGCCGAGCAGGAGCACCTGCCCGGTCGGCAGCGGGCCGTTCCGGACCACCAGGTCGTGCAGCGAGGGCCCGGCCACGTACGCGGTGGCCAGCCACGGCTGTCCGCCGTGCGGGTCGGCGTCCAGCAGCGGCGCGAGGTGCGCGCCCCGGACCTTCTGCGCGGCGGCGATCTCGCGGGCGAACCGGTCCCCGAACTCGGCGTCCCTGGCCAGTTCCTCCCGGACCACCTTGACGGCGGCGAACTGCCCGCCGGGCGAGAGCGCGAGGAAGACCCGGCCCATCCCGCCCTCGCCGAGCCGCGCCGCCACCCGGAACCGTCCCAGCTGCTCCGGGTCCTGCGGCCGCAACTCCTGGAAACGGAACACCTCCGTGACCATGGCGCACCGTCCTCTCCGCGCACGTCGGTCCGTACGCCAACGCCCGATCGTAGGGCGCTTCCTGACCCACCACCAGGTGATCCGGCGAAGCGACCCGGCCCGGCGGGGAACAGTTCCGGGGGCCTCGCCGTCCACCGGCTTCCCGTGCTGTCCGGCGGCCCCGGTAGCCTCGACGGGCCAGGACGGATCACGACACAGCACGGAGCAGCGGATGAAGTCCCCCGACGCACTCGACGGGGTCGACTGGGGTGCCCTGACGCACGCGTACGGGGCGGCGGACGACCTGCCGGAGCTGATCCGGGGCCTGTACGGGACGGAGCCGGCGGCCGTCGAGGAGGTCCGCTACGAGCTGGTGAGCGCGATCTGCCACCAGGGCAGCGTCTACCCGGCGTCCGCAGCCGCGGTGCCGTTCCTCGCGCACGCCGCCCGGCACGCCCCGCTGCGGCGCGACCACCTGCTGGTGCTGCTGTTCCTGATGGCCGATCACGATGCCGAGTTCCTCGAATCCCGGCACTGGGCGGCGAGCGACACCGCCGCCGTGTGCCGCGAACTGTGCCGGGCGCTGCCCGAGTTGCTGCCCTGCCTGGACGACCCGGAGGTCGAGGTCCGGCAGGCCGCGCTGCGGGTGGTGGCCGCCGTCGCCGACCTGCTGCCCGAGCCGGAGCGCGCCGAATACGCCGTACGGGCAACCGACTTGTACGCCACGGACCCGGCGGCAGAGGTCCGGGCGGACGCCCTGGTGCTGCTCGACCGGCTCGGCCGGCCCCTGCCCGTGCCGGCGGACCACCCGCTCGCCCCGGTCCGCGCCGTCTCCGCCCTGCTGACCGCCGAACGGCACGGGCCGCCGTACCCGGCCGGGGCCGTCGCCGTGCTCGCCGCCGAAGGGCCGGATGCCGCACCGGAGATGCTCTGGCCCAACACCGGCTCCGCCGAGCAGCACCGCACCGACCTGCTGGAGCGGGACCCGGACGCCGCGCTGACCGTCGCCGCCCGCTGGATCGCCGACGGCGACCGCGGCACCCACGGCAGTTGGCTAGCCGAGGCGGTCGTGCAGACCTGGCGCGACCGCGAGGCCGAAGTCCTCGACCTGGTGCACGCCGCGCTCCCGCACCACGCCGAGGACCCGTCCGTCCAACTGCGCGTCCTCACGCACTGGATCGACCACCTGCCCGCACCGGACGCCCGCCTCCGCGACACCCTGTGCGCGCACGCCGCCACCGGCGACGACACCGCCCTGCTCGGCCTGGTCCGGGCCCGCGACACCCGCGCCCTCCCCCTGCTGGCCGTCCGGCCCGCACCCGAACTCCTCGCCGAGGCCGCCCGGTTGCTGCCCGCCGAGGCCGTCCGCCCGCTGGTCCTGCGCCAACTCGCCGACTGCGCCGACCCGTTCCGCACCAGGACGCTCCTCGGGGCGCTCGGCGCGGTCGGCGGCGGGGCCGTCCCCGAACTGGCCGCCTGCCTGCGCGAGGGCCGGGCCGCCGTCGAGGCCGCCCGCGAACTCGGCCGCACCGGCCGCCCCACCCCCGAGGTCCTGGCCCTGCTGCACCGCGCCACCACCGGCCCGGACGAGGCGCTGCGGGCCGCGGCCGCCGCCGCGCACCACCGGCTCACCGGCGACACCGCTCACGCCCTGCCGGTCTTCGCCGAACTCCTCGCCCTCCGCCACCCCGCCTTCCCACTAAGCCGGTTGGCGCACCTCGGCCCGGCCGCCGCCCCGCTGCTGCCGCTGGTCGAACCGCTCCTCGCGGCCCGTGACCACCACCTCCGGCTGGCCGCCGCGGTCGCGCACCACCGCCTCACCGGCGACGCCACCGCCGCGCTCCCCGTCCTCACCGGCCTGCTGCGCCCCGACGACCTCGGCCTCGACGCGCTGCGCGCCCTCACCGCGATCGGCCGACTCCCCGACGCGGCCCGCCCCGCCGTCCGTGCCTTCGCCTTCTCCCCGCACCGCCTGTTCCCCGACCACCCCCTGACCCCCACCGGCGGCGGCCACACCGACCGCGAGGCCCGCGCCCTGTCCTTGGCCCTGCTCCGCAACTGACGTCCCCGTCATCCCCGTTCGGCGCGCTCCGCCAGCAACACCCAGGCGGCGAAGGCCGGTTCGTCACCGGACGGCCAGTACGCGGCACAGACCTCGGCGGCCCGGATGGCGTCCTCGGCCGTCCCGGCCAGCCCGGCCCGCAGCAGGACCGGCACCCCGGCCCGGAGCAGCGCGCGGCACTCGGCGGACTCCGGTGCGGCGACGGCGAGTTCGGCCAGCAGTCGCAGGAACAGACTCCGGACGAGCGGCAGCAGGGCCCCGCCGTCCAAGGCCGCGAGCATCAGCCCGACCGCGGCGGGCGCGACCGGCGGAACGGCGCCCGCGCCGTCACCGATCAGGTGCGGGGCCGGGTCCTGCATCCGCATCCGCTCCGGCGAGTCGATCTCCACCAACTCCCCGAGCAGTTCGCCCAGATGCCCCGCCGACCCCCCGCACCCGCACCGCACCCCGCTCCAGTCCACCACCGGTTTCACCCTCCCGACGCACCCGCCCCCGGCCCGACAACTCCGCCCCCACCACAATCGACTTCCGCGCTTCCCCTATCGCGGCGCAGCCCCCGTCGTCCCCCGCGGCACCAGCACCGGCGTCCCCGCCGGACGCGACGGCGCCCGACCCTCGTCCAGCAACTCCAGCAAGCAGCGGGCGACTTCCTCCCCCACCGCGAAGGGGTCGTGGCTGAGGGCGGAGAGCTGGGGACGGGTGATGCGGCAGAGGTCGGAGTCGTCCCAGGCGACCAGGGAGACGTCCTGCGGGACGCTCAGGCCGAGTTCTTCGGCGACGGCGATGCCCGCGACGGCCATCAGGTCGTTGTCGTAGACGATCGCGGTGGGCCGGTCGGCGGTGGTGAGGAGGGTGCGGGTGGCGCGGGCGCCGGCGTGGGCGGAGAGGTCGGTGGGGAGGGTGCGGGCGGTGACGGCGGGGAGTTCGGCGACGGTGGCGGTGAAGGCTTCGTCGCGCAGCAGGGTGCGGCCGAGCGTCTCGGGGCCGGTGACGTGCGCGATCCGGCGGTGCCCGAGCAGGGCGAGGTAGCGGACGGCCTCGGTGATCGCGGTGGCGTCGTCCGTCCAGACCGCCGGGAACGGGCCGGAGAGCGCGGGCTGGCTGACCGCGACGGCGGGCATGCCGAGCTTGTGGACGGGTTCGAGCCGGGGGTCGTCGGCGACCACGCCGACCAGGACGGAGCCGTTGACCCGGCCGGACTGCCACCACTGCCGGTAGAGCGCGATCTCGGCGTCCCGGTCGGGGACGGTGTGCAGCAGCAGCGCGCACGGCCGTTCGGCGAGGACCTGTTCGATGCCGCCGATCAGCGCCATCTGGATCTGGTCGAGCCCGGCGGCGGCCGCGCCCCGGGTGAGCGCCATGCCGATGGTGTGGACGCGGTCGCCCTGGGCGAGCGAGCGGGCGGCGAGGTTCGGCGACCAGCCGAGTTCGTGGGCGGCGTCGACGATCCGCTGCCGGGTGGCCTCGGAGACGCCGGGCCGGTCGTTGAGGGCGAGCGAGACCGCCCCGGCGGAGACGCCCGCCCGCGCGGCCACGTCCCGGATCGTTACCCGGCGCTGCATACTGCCCCTCTCTCCGTCCTTGCCGCCCATCCTGTCAGGTCCCCGCCGCCCCGTGGCACGGCAGTCCCTGGTAGCGTCGCCATCTTCGCGGGGTCGGCCCCGGCGGAGTACCCCCTGGCAGGGACCTCATGACGACGAGTCAGGCGGCGCGGCGGCAACGCCTGTCCGACGCCCTGGACGCGCTGGACCGCACCGCCCGCCCGGGCCCGCCACCGGGCGGCTGCCCGCACTGCTGGTCGGCCGAGGAGCTGGCCGCGCTCGCCGGGCCGCCGGACGTGCTGCCCGAGGCGCTGCTGTGCCGGGTGGCGGCGAAGCGTCCGGAGCACTGGGACGACTTCCCGGCCCTGTACCGGCGGGTGGCGCCGCGCGTCCTGCGGCTGCTGACGGCGGGTCGGCTGGGGGTGGACGGCGCGCTGGTCGGGGACCGGCTGGCCGTGGCGGGCTGGCGGGAGTGGCACCGGGCCGAGCTGGTCGCGGAGGTGCTGGACGCCTGGTGGCCGGTGGCGCTGGAGTCGGCGGTGGGGAGCGCGCCGGGCGTGGCGGAGGTGCTGGAGACGTTGGCGCTGGCGACGGGCTCGGTGGAGCCGTGGCTGCGGGTGTGGGCGGAGACCCGTTCCCCGGCGGCGGACCGGCACCTCGCCGACGTCCTGGACGGCTGGCTGTCCTACGGCCGGCTGCCCGACCTGCGTTTCGGCTACGAGCGCCGACTGCCGGTCGGCCCCGCGGTGCTGGCGTGGCTGGACGGCCTGCCGGAGCACCGGATCGGCGCGGATCAGCGCTACTGGCTGAGCCTGCTGGCGAGCTGACGGACCGTCAGTTCCGGTGCGGCGGGGGCGTCTCGCCGGAGCCGCGCGGGATCAGCAGGGTGGGGATCTCCAGGCGGGCGGGGGGTGCGGTGTCGCCGGCCAGGCGGTCGAAGAGGCGGCGGGCGGCGAGGGCGCCGAGCGCGGTGGGGTCCTGGGCGACGACGGTGAGCGCGGGGGTGAGCAGGTCGGCGAGTTCGAGGTCGTCGAAGCCGACGACGGCGGGGCGGCCGGTGGCGGGGAGGTGGTGCAGGGCGGCCAGGGTGATCCGGTTGTTGGCGGCGAACAGGGCGGTGACGGCGTCGGGGCCGGTGGTGAGGCGGCGGACGGCGGCGGCGACCCGGGCCCGGTCGGTGGGGCCGCAGTCGATCAGTCGTTCGTCGACGGGGAGGCCGGCGGCGGCCAGCGCCTCGCGGTGGCCGCGGGCGCGTTCGGCGGCGGTGTGGATGGTGGGCAGGTCGCCGATGTAGCCGATCCGGCGGTGGCCGTGCGCGATCAGGTGGGCGGTGCCGGCCCGGGCGCCGCCCGCGTTGTCGCTGAGCACGGCGTCGGCGGCGATGTCGGTGCCGGGGCGGTCGAGGAAGACCACGGGCGTCCCGGACTCGATCTCGGGCAGCAGGTAGCGGTGGTCGTCGCCGGCCGGGACGACGACCAGGCCGTCGACCCGGCGGGCGCAGAACGCGAGCGCCAACTCCCGTTCGCGGGAGGGGTCCTCGCCGCTGGAGCCGGTGAACAGCAGGCAGCCCTCGGTGGCGGCGACCTGTTCGACGGCCCGGGACAGCGCGGAGGAGAACGGGTCGCTGATGTCCTCCAGCAGCAGGGCGACGCTGGCGGTGCGGCCGGTGCGCAGCAGCCGCGCGCTGTCGTTGCGCCGGAACCCGAGCGCCTCGATCGCGGTGCGCACCCGGGCGGCCATCTCGGGGGTGACGCCGCTCTCGCCGTTGACCACCCGGGAGACGGTCTTCAGCCCGACGCCGGCGGCCGCCGCGACGTCCTTCATGGTCGGGCGGGCGCCGGTGCGCGGGCTGCTGGCGGGGCTGCTGGTCATGTCAGGGAGGATAGTGCGGGTACGGCTGCTGCCGGCCCGGACGGGTCCGGCTCGTCCGCTACCGGCCGCGCGGCCGGAACGCGGCGCCCCCGGGAGCGCCCCCGGACGCGCCTTCCGAGGCGCCTTCCGAAGCGCCTTCCGGGGCACGGTCCGCCGGTCGGACGAAGGCAGCGGTGCCGGGGTCGGCGGCCTCGCGGACCAGCTGGAGCCAGGCGTCGGCGAGCAGGCGGTGCCCGAGTTCGGTGGGGTGGACGCCGTCGGCGGCGATCAGGGCGGGGTCGCCGGCGGTGCGGGCGGCCTGGTTGAGCAGGCCGTCGGCGGCGAGCAGCAGGGCGCCGTGCTGGGCGGCGAGGCGGCGGACGGCGTGGATGCGGGGGTCGAGGTCCTCGCGCCAGGTCCACTGCTCGGCGGTGACGGGGACCAGGAAGGGCTCGATCAGGACCAGCCGGGGCGCGCAGTGCGCGCGCAGGCGGACCAGCAGGTCGTCGTACTCCTTCTCCCAGGTGTCGGCGGGGCTGGGCAGGCCGCTGTCGTAGTGGCGCCAGGTGTCGTTGACGCCGATCAGCACCGAGACCAGGGCGGGGCGGTGGGCGAGGGTGTCGGCGTCCCAGCGGGCGCGCAGGTCGACGATCCGGTCGCCGGCCGTGCCGCGGTTGAGCGCGGTGCGGCCGTCGGCGAGTCCGGCGGCGGCGAACGCGGCGTAGCCGTGGCCGAGGTCGTCGGGGCGGTCCCGGTCGCGGGCGGCGTCGGTGATGCTGTCGCCCTGGAAGAGGACGGTGACGGGCATGCGGGGCTCCTCTGGCGCGGACCCGCCGCCCGGGGTGGACGGTCACCGGGCGGCGGGGGTTCGAAGGTGTCGGGGGCCGGGGGTCGAGGGGTCGGGGGTCGAGGGGTCGGAGGTCAGCCCGCCGCGGCCATCGCGGCGGCGTGGGCGGCGAACAGCTGGGCGGTGGTGCGGGTCGGGTTGGCCGGGTCGTTGTTCCACATGATGCGGTGTCCGTCGTAGTCGGGGTAGAAGGAGCCGTCGTCCACCCGGGAGGTGAGCAGCCAGAACTGGTCGCCGGCGGCGCCGGCGGCGAGCGCGGCGCCGGTCCAGGCCCGGTAGGCGGCGTCCCGGGCGGCGGTGTCGGCGATGTCCCGGCCGGCGTCGATCTGCAGGCCGAACTCCTCGACGACGACCGGCTTGCCGAGCGTGCGGCCATCGGCGACGTGGTCCTCGATCCACCGGGTACCCCAGTCGGTGGCGTTGATGCCGGGCTTGCCGGCGCTGGTCTCGCCCCAGTTCTGCGGGTAGACGTGGACGGTGCCGTAGTCGACGGCGGGCAGCGCGGTGAGCTTCGGCCAGTCACAGCCCTCGTAGTTCGAGTAGGGGTAGTCGGCCTCGTCCGCCCGGCCGTAGAAGCCCTCGTCGCCGACGGCGAGCAGCTGGCGGGGGGCCAGCGACTTGACGTAGGCGCTCATCTCGCGGGCCCAGCCGAGCAGCGTGGCACCGGACTTGTCGCTGCGGCAGCGCGGTTCGTTGGCGAGTTCCCAGGCCATCACGGTGGGGTCCTCGTGGTAGCGCAGGCCGGTGTAGCGGTTGCGGCGCTGGATCACGTGCTTGGCCCAGGCCCGGTACGCCTTGCGGCAGTCGGGGTCGGTGTAGAACCTGTCGTGGTGGACGCCGTCGCCGTAGGAGTCGTCGGGCAGGCCGAGGAACCAGGACACGTACTGCTGCATGCCGCCGTAGTCGGGCCAGTTGTTGACCAGCGGCAGGACGAGGCGCAGGCCGAGCTGCCCGGCTTTGTGGACGGCGTGGTCGAGGCTGTCGAAGGCGGCCTCGTCGTAGCTGAACGGCTTGGGTTGCAGGGCGCGGTGGGAGTGGCCGTCGCCGTCGGCGAACGCCCAGGCGCGGACCACGGTCAGTCCCATCGCGGCGGCGTCGTTCAGCACCGCGTCGATCATGTAGTGGGACTGCTGGTGCAGGTAGTAGCAGTTGGTGCCGCCGAACCGGAACTTCCTTCCGTCCAGGCGCAGTTCGCCGCCTCTGGCGGTGACGTAGGGGCGCTTGCCGCCGCCCCGGCGGTCCTGGTTCCCCTGATCCTCCCCGGCGTTGTCGGCGACGGCGGTGCCGCCGAGCAGCGGGACGGCGGTGAGGCCGAGGGCGGCGGCACCCAGCAGGGTGCGGCGGCTGGTGGTGCGGGGCCGGTCGTTCACGTGCGTCCTCCGGAACATGCGGTGGGGTGGGGTGGGGTGGCGCCTGGGGGCCGTGAAGTCTGCCGACTGCCGTGCGGGGCAAGGGGGTTCAGTGCGGTTGCGGGACCTTGGCGCGGAACACGGTGGCGTCGCCGGACAGCCGGACCGGGCCGCCCGCGGCGGGCAGGTAGGCGGACGCGCCGGGGCCGAGGGCCGGGCCGCCGTCGAGGCGGGCGGTGCCGCGCACGCACAGCAGGATCTGCGGGCCGTCGTCGGCGAGTTCGACGGGGGCGTCAAGGCCGGCGGGGTCGATCCGAGAGAGGCTGAACTCCGCTGCCGTGGTGAGGAATTCGAGTTCACCGGGGCCGACGGGGACGGCGGGCGCGCGCTGTGGGGCGGTGGGCCGGAAGTCGACCGCCCCGGCGAGGGCGGCGGTGTCGACGTGCTTGGGGGTGAGGCCGCAGCGCAGCACGTTGTCGGAGCTGGCCATGATCTCGACGCCGAGGCCGCGCAGGTAGGCGTGCGGGACTCCGGCCTCCAGGTACAGGGCCTGGCCGGCGCCCAGCCGGACGTGGTGGAGCAGCATCGCGGCGAGCAGCCCGGGGTCGCCGGGGTGGTCGTGGGCGGCGTCCCGGTAGGCGGCCCAGGTGGCGGCGTCGGGGCCGCCCCCGGCGGCCAGTTCGGCGAGTACGCGCGGGAGTTCGGCGGCGGCCCGCTCGCCGCGCGGGCGATCCTCGGTGAGTGCGGCGGTCAGCACGGTGCGCAGGGCCGTCCCGGCGGGGGCGGTGCGCAGCTCCTCGATCCAGGGGTCGAGCACAGCGAGGCCGGTACGGGCCCACAGGTCGGCGCTGGCACGCGGGTCGCGGAAGCCGCACAGGGCGTCGAACTCGCCGAGGGCGCAGATCAGTTCGGGCTTGTGGCTGCGGTCGCGGTAGATCCGCTGCGGGGCGTCGAGCGGGATGCCGGCGGCGTCCTCGGCGGCGTACCCGGCCGCGGCCTGCGCGGCGCTGGGGTGGACCTGCACGGAGAGCGCGCGCTCGGCGGCCAGCACCTTGAGCAGGAACGGCAGTTGCGGTCCGAAGCGGTCCAGCACCCGGGCGCCGAGCTCCCGTTCCGGGTCGCGGGCGATGACGGCGTCGAGGGGTTCGGCGCCGCGGCCCCGGTCGATCCGGGACGGGGCGCCGGGGTGGGCGCCCATCCAGAGCTCGGCCTCGGGTCCGCCGCCGGGCGGGCAGCCGATGAGGTCGGCGATGGCGGTGGTCGAGCCCCAGGCGTACGGGCGGACGGTGGTGGCGAGCAGGTCGGCGGTCATCGGGGCTCCGGTGGCGGGTGGCCCGGCCCGGCCCCGAACTTCCTTACCCTCGGAAGGAGTCGGGGACGGGCCGGGAGTCTTGGGGTGGCGCGCGGCGGATCGCCGGCCCGCGGCGGCTCTTCCGCGTACGGCGCCCGGCGGCCCGGTCGAACCCGGAGGGCCGGCGGGCCGGCCGGACTCAGCGGGTCGCCGGCGTTCAGCGGGTCGGCGGGGCGCTGCTGCCGCGCGGGATCAGCACGGGCGTCGGGGCCGGTCCGGCGGCGGCGCCGCGGTGCTCGACGACGTCGAACAGGGTGCGGGCGACCAGCGCGCCGTAGCCGGGCACGTCGTGGCTCATCGCGGACAGCGCCGGGTGGGTGAGCCGGCAGAGCTGGGAGTCGTCCCAGGCGATCAGCGACAGGTCGGCGGGCACCCGGAGGCCGAACTCGGCGGCGACCGAGATCCCGGCGACGGCCATGATGTCGTTGTCGTAGATGATCGCGGTGGGGCGGTTCGCGGAGGCCAGCAGCATCCGGGTGGCGCGGGCGCCGGCCCGGCCGGAGAAGTCGGTGGGGACGCTGCGCGGCGGCTCCAGTCCGAGCTGTCCGGCGACGGCGGCCAGCGCCCGGGTGCGGATCGCGGTGTGGCCGAGGCCGGGATCGCCGCCGACCCGGGCGATCCGGCGGTGGCCGAGCATCGCCAGGTAGCGGACGGCGTCCTCGACGGCGGCCGAGTCGTCGGTCCAGACGGCGGCGAGGCGGCCGCCGACCAGGCCGGGGTGACCGGCCGCGACGGCGGGCAGGCCGAGCGCGGCGAGGGCCGGAATCCGCGGGTCGGCCTCGGTGAGGTCGACCAGCACGGAGCCGCTGACCCGGCGGGTGCGCCACCAGGTGCGGTGCACCGCGATCTCCTGCTCGCGGTCCGGCACCAGGCGCAGCAGCAGGGTGGCGGAGCGTTCCTCCAGGACGCTCTGGATACCGGAGATGAACTCCATGTAGAAGGGTTCCAGGCCGAGTTGGCGGGCCGGACGAGTGATGACCAGGCCGACGGTCTCGCTGCCGGGGGCGAGCCGGGCCAGGCTGCGGGCGGCCTGGCTGGGCACCCAGCCGAGTTCCTCGGCGGCGGCCCTGATCCGCTCCCGGGTGGGGCCGGAGACGCCGGGCCGGTCGTTGAGGGCCAGCGAGACGGCCCCGGCGGAGACCCCGGCGAGAGCGGCCACCTCACGGATGGTCACCCGCCCGTTCGTCGTCCGGCCGCTCATCGTCCGGCCCTCCGCCCCGGTGGCGTCGCGGCGCAGGTGCGGCGCCATCGGGCGGTGCCCGTCACTTGCCGGAACCGGCGGCGAAGCCGGCGTAGATCAGGCGCTGCAGGGCGAGGAAGACGACCAGGGTGGGCAGGATGACCAGGATGGTGCCGGCCGAGATGATCTCCCAGTTGACGCCGAACGGGCCCTGGAAGCGGAACAGCGAGGTGGAGATGGTGCCGAGGTCGCTGGCGGGCATGTAGAGGAACGGGATGAAGAAGTCGTTGTAGACGGTGACGCCCTTGACGATCACCACGGTGGCAATGGCCGGCTTCAGCAGCGGCAGGATGATCCGCCGGTAGACGGTGAAGCTGTTGGCGCCGTCCAGCCGGGCCGCCTCGTCCAGCGAGACCGGGATGGAGCGGATGAACTGCAGGAAAATGTAGATCGAGATGATGTCGGTGCCGAGGTACAGCAGGATCGGTCCCCATCGGGTGTTGAACGCGCCCAGGTCGTTGACGATCCGGAAGGTGGCGACCTGAGTGGTGACGCTGGGGACGAGGCTGGCCAGCAGGAACAGCGCCATCACCAGCTTCTTCAGCCGGAAGTCGAAGCGGTCGATGGCGTAGGCGGTCATCGAGCCGATCAGCACCGTCCCGGCCACCGAGACCACCAGGATGATCGAGGTGTTCAGGAACGCGGGCAGCATCCTGCCCTGGGTGAAGGCGATCCGGAAGTTCTCCAGGTTGAGCCAGTCGCCGGGCAGGTCGAGCGGCCCGGTGGTCTGCGCCTCCCGGCGGGTCTTGAGCGAGGTGAACAGGATGACCACCAGCGGGACCAGCACGACGGCGCTGGCCAGCACCAGCGACAGGTACTTGGCGCCGGAGGCGGCGGCGCCGCGGGCGTGGAAACGGCGGCGGTGGTGGTTCACGGCGGTGGTCACGACAGTTCCACCCTCTCCTCCGGCACCAAGCGGCGCTGGACCCAGGTGACGATCAGGATCAGGACGATCAGTACGACGGCGCCGGCCGAGGCGAGGCCGAACTTGTCGAACTTGAAGGCCATGTTGATGCTCTGGATGACGAAGGTCTGCGAGCCGTTGGCGCCGCCGGTCATGATGTACGGGATCTCGAAGACGGCCAGCGAGCCGGAGACCGCGAGGATCGCGCTGAGGCTGATCACCGGCTTGATGCCGGGCGCGATGATGTGCCGGAACTGCTGCCAGCGGTTGGCGCCGTCCAGCGCGGCGGCCTCGTACAGGTGCGGCGGGATGGACTGGATCGCGCCGAGGAACAGCACCAGGTTGAGGCCGGTGTAGCGCCACACCGAGACGCCGGCCAGCGACTTGTTGACCAGGTCGGGGTCGCCCATCCAGAGGAACGTGCCGTCGACGCCGACGAGTTGGAGCAGCGAGTCGAGGGTGCCGTGCGGCTGGAAGAAGTACAGGAAGACGAAGCCGATCGCCACGCCGTTGATCAGGTAGGGGAAGAACAGGATGCCCTTGAAGAGGTTCCGGAACTTCGTGTGGAAGCTGAGCACGGTGGCGAAGTACAGCGCCAGGCAGATCTGCACCACGGCGGCGAGCAGGTAGACGCCGCTGACCAGGAACACCTTGAACAGTTCGGGGCGGGTGAACAGGTCGGTGTAGTTCTTGAGACCGACGTTGTTCCGCTCCGGGCTGATGCCGTCCCAGTCGGTGAAGCTGTAGCCGATCATGTCGCCGATCGGCAGGTAGGTGAAGGTCACCAGCAGCGCGAGCGGTACCAGCAGGTACAGCCACGGGGTGAACCACCAGTGCCGGCGGACCCCCTTGCGCCGGGGGGCGCGGGCGGTGTTCGGGCCCCCCACGTCCAGGGCAACGGCGTTCCGTGCGGGGGGCTTTCCGGTGCCCCGGCCCCTCTGCAGTGCAGTCATCTTCGTTCCTTCGTAGGTCCTGGCACCCGGTGGGCGGCCCCGCCCGGCCCCCGACGCGTCGGGGCTACGGGGCTGCGGGGCGGGCCGCCCGGTCCGGTGGGTCAGCCGACCGTCTTCTGCGACTCGGACCACTTCTTGTTCAGCTCGGCGAAGTAGCCGTTCTGGTCGCCGGGGGCCGCGCCGCGGGCGATGTCGACGAGCTTCTGCCGGTAGTCGGGGGCGTCCAGGTTGATCTCCGCGCCCTTGTCGATCTTCTTGACCGTGGCGAGCTTCTCCTGCTTCTGGCCGATCAGCTGGACGCCCTGGTCGCCGAACTCCTTCAGCGCGCTCGGCATCGGGGTGCCCCTGACCGAGGAGATGCCCTGCTCGGCCTGGGCGGCGCCGGACTTGTTGATGTACCAGTCCAGCCAGGCGCGGGCCGCCTCCTGGTTCTTGGAGTGCTTGTTGATGCCGTACTTGTAGTCCGGCTGCAGCACGGTGCAGAGCTTGCCGCCGGTGGACGGGAACGGCATGTAGCCGATGTCGTCCGGGTTCGCGCCGGCCGCGGTGGCGGCGTCGCGCATCTGCGAGATCGACCAGGAGCCCAGGTACATCGAGCCGACCTTGCCGGTGGCCAGCAGGGTCTTGGAGTTGTCCCAGTTGGTGGTGGTCGGGTCGTCCTCGGTGAGCTTCTGGTGGACGGCCGAGTACAGCAGGCTGTCGACGGTGAAGACGTCGCTGCCCGCAGTCCACGGGGTCGCGGTGGTGGCCATCGCGTCCTTGGCGCCCTCGTTGCAACTGGGCGCGCCGATCGCGCTGGTCCACTGGGTGAGCGGCCAACTGTCGTGGTAGTTGGTGTAGTACGGGGTCGCCTGGCCCTTGGCCCTGATCGCCTTCAGGTCGGCGAGGAACTCCTCGGGGGTCTTCGGCCACGCGGTGACGCCGGCGTCCGCCCAGACCTTCTTGTTGTAGACGAAGCCGGTGACGGTGCCGTAGTTGGCGATGCCGTAGACCTTGTCCGAGACCGTCGCGTAGTCGGTCCACTGGTACTGCTTCGACAGCTCGGCCGAACTGCCCAGCGGGGCGAAGAAGGTGGGGAACCGGGTGACCGACAGGTCCGAGGGGATCGGCAGCACGTCACCGTAGTTCTCGGTGTTCATGCGGATCTTGACTTCGCCCTCGTAGTCCTTCATCCCCTCGAACTTCACCTTGACGTTCGGGTAGGTCTTGTTGAACTCGGCGACGTACTTGTCCAGCGTGCCGTTGCCCAGCTGGTCCGTGCGGTTCGTCAGCACGGTGACGCTGCCCGACACCTTGGTGGGGTCCGCGTTGACGGTGGGGACGGCGGAGGAGGAGCTCCCGCCACCGCTGCCACTACAGGCCGTGAGCACCACAAGGGTCGCGGCCGAGAGGGCCGCCCATCCTCTGCGCATCTCGCTCATCCTTCGAACTGATCTTCGGTGATCGTCTGACTGACACGGGTAGGCGACAGCCCACGGCCGCATTCGGCCGGCCCGGCTGTTGGACGCTTAACGTAGACGTCACATCCTGGCCATGTCCATAGAGCGGTCAACATTGATATACACGAGTTTTGTTGCCGAAAAAGGCTCGATTTACTAAACGTTTGCTTAACTTGAGAGCGGATCAGGCTCGTTATCGGACCGCGACCGGCCTGCGCTGGACAACGTTGTCAGAGCGAGTCAGAATCACCGGGTACGACCCGGCAGCGCCCTGTCCGAGCACCGTGGCGCTCCCCTGCCACACCTGCGGAGACGTCACGATGAGTTACGACACGGCCGGTACCGCCTTCAGCGCCGAACCCCTCGGGTCCGTCCCCCGGGACGCCGCCCTCCCGACCGCCCCCGGCCCGCTGATCGCGGCCCTCGACATCGGCGGCACCAAGATCGCGGGTGGTCTGGTCGACGGCGCGGGCACCCTGCTGCACCAGCTCCAGGTCCGCACCCCCGCCGACGGCGACCGGCACGAGCTGATGGCCGCCGTCGACCACGTCCTCGACGACCTGGCCCGCCTCCCCGCGTGGCCCCGGGTCGGCGCCCTCGGCATCGGCAGCGCCGGCCCCGTCGACATCGCCGCCGGCACCGTCAGCCCCGTCAACCTCCCCGGCTGGCGCGACTTCCCGTTGCGCGCGGAGGCCGCCGAACACCCCGCCGTCCGCGGCCTCCCGGTCCGGCTCGGCGGCGACGCCGTGGCCATGGCCGCCGCCGAGCACTGGCGCGGCGCCGCCCGCCCCTACCGCAACGCCCTGTGCCTGGTGGTCTCCACCGGCGTCGGCGCCGGCCTGATCCTCGACGGCGCCCTGCACACCGGCCCCACCGGCAACGCCGGACACCTCGGCCACATCAGCGTCGACTACCGGGGCCGCCCCTGCCCCTGCGGCTCGCGCGGCTGCGTCGAAGGACTCGCCTCCGGCACCGCGATCGCCCGCACCGCCGCCGAACTCGGCTGGCGCCCCGGCCCCGACGGCGACACCACCGCCGGCGCCGTCGCCACCGCCGCCCGGGCCGGCCACCCGCCCGCCCTGGCCGCCTTCGACCGAGCCGCCCAGGCCCTCGCGGCCGGCATCGCCGCCACCGCCACCCTGGTCGAACTCGACGCCGCCGTCGTCGGCGGCGGCGTGGCCAAGGCCGGCCCCGTCCTCTTCGACCCCCTGGCCCGGCACCTCGCCTCCTACGCCACCCTCTCCTTCACCCGCGACCTCCGCCTCGTCCCCGCCCACCTCGGCACCGACGCCGGCCTGGTCGGCGCCGCCGCCCTGACCCGCGACGTGCTCCCGACCCCCCGCTGACGGCCCCCGCCCCCGCAGGTACGGCCTCCCCCGCACACCCGCCGCTCGCCCCGTACCGCCTCGGCCGCACCCGCCCCACGGGTGCGGCCTTCTCCATGCCCGGAAACGCGCCGCTCACCGCTCACCCCGCGTCCCACTGCGGCCGCCTCCGTCCCCGTCCCCGCAAGTGCGGCCCTCTCCATCCCGAGAACGCGGCACTCCGCACACCGTCGTCCCACCCCGCATCTCGCCGCTGGCATCCACCCACCCGGACCGGGCGAAGCCGTCCCCGCGCGCACGACCTGCCCTCATCCACACACGGCGCACCTGCCTTGCCCCGTCGTCCCACCCCTTCCGGCCGCGCCCCCGTCCGCCCCGCCTCGCCCCGTCCCCGCTGCCTCCCGTCCGCCGCATGATCGGCGCGTGCCCCCGACCGGTCCGATGGGCCGAAACCCCTTCGACAGCAGGCCGGTAGGCCGTCAGACTGCGCGCATGACCGAACGAATCGAGTCCCTCTTCCTCCGGTGAGCGCCGCTCCCGGGCGCGGTGCGTCCGCGCTGTACGACCTCGCTCTGCGCCTGGCGCGCGAGGCGCCGGACGGGCTGCCGCCCGAGGGCGGGTTCCGGCTCGACCGGGAGCGCCCGCCCCGACCGCTGCCGGTGAGCGTGCTCCGGCAGACCGTCGCCGAGGTGTTCGCCCCGGGCCCGGAGGGCGGCCTCGGCTCCCGCCTCGACCGGCCGTCCTCGGCCCTTCCGGGGAGCAGCGGAAGGCGATCGGGTGGTCGACGTGCACCGCGGGGGCGGTGCAGGCGCTGCCGCCGGGAGGCCGTCCGCCGGACCGGCGTCCCGGCCCGCCGGTCAGTGGCAGTCGGGGAGGGCGGGGCGGTCCTTGGTGCGGACGGCGGGGAGCCAGCCGGTGGTGGCGTCGGGGAGGCGGATGCGGTACCAGAGGGTGGAGGCGACATCCTCCTCGTTGATGACGGGGAGACCGGCGCCGAGCTGGCAGTCGGCGTCGAGGACGTCCCCGTGCCAGACGCGGGTGGAGATGACGTTCTCGGCGGTGTAGGGGCGCTTGGGGTCGACGGCGAGGCCGAGGCTGCACCGGGGGTCGCGGTCCGTCCGGTCCTGGCAGCCGCGTTCGGCGTTGAAGACGTGCAGGCGGCCGGTCTGCGCGGGCGGGCCCGGGTGCGACCGGACGGCGGTCGCGGTGGCGGCGACCGCGACGACGGCGACAGTGCAGGCGGCGAGCAGCAGCGCGGGGCGGAGCCGTGGACAGCGGCGGCCGGACCGGTGGGCGCGGATGCGGGCCAGCAGGCTCTCGGCGCTGTGCGGGGCGCGGGCGGCGTGGGTGGTGGCGAGGCAGTCCGCGGCCAGGGCGCGCCAGAACGGGGGGATGCCGGGGTCCAGCCGCAGGGCGGCGCGGCCTTCGGCGTACTGCTGGGCGGCGGCGCTGCGGGCGGTGGAGGTGGCGCCGGGGAAGGGTGGGACGCCCGCGGCGAACACCTCGTGGATCACGATGCCGAGCGCCCAGATGTCGGCGGTCGCCCGGACCTTGACGCCGTGCTCGCCGAGCGGTTCCTTCCAGCGTTCCGGCGGGAGGTAGTCGGGGGTGCCCAGCGGGGCGGAGTAGCCATGGGTGCCGGTGAGTTCGGTGGCGAGGCCGAAGTCGGAGAGGCGGACCTCGCCGTCCGCGCCGATCAGGATGTTCTCGGGCTTGAGGTCGCCGTGGGCCCAGCCGGAGCGGTGCAGGTGGGCCAGGCCCTCGCAGATGCCGGCCACGATCCGGCCGCCCCGCTCCTCGTCCAGGCCGGTGCCGAGCAGGTCGCGCAGGGTGCCGCGGGCGCGTTCCATGACCAGGACGATCGAGCCGTCGAGCTGCGGGTGCTCGGGGGCGGTCAGGACGAAGGTGTCGAGCAGCCGGATCAGCCGGGGGTGCGGCGCGGTGCGGGCCAACTCGGCTTCGCGCCGGGCGGTTTCGGCGACCTGGCGGGCCTGGCGGGGGGCGAGTCCGGCGGTCGGCAGCACCTTCAGGGCCACCGGATCGCCCTCGCCGCCCGGACCGGTGGCCTCCTCGGCCCGACGGGCGGCGTAGACGATCGCCCAACCGCCTTCGCCGATGGGCTCGGTGACGGTCCATCCGCCGATCCGGTGGCCGGGCGGCAGCAGGTCCTCGCGGTCCTCGCCGAAGGTCGGGTCGGGCACCATCGGCACGCCGCCCTACCGTCCGGGCCCGGCGGGCTCGGGGGGCGGCAGGAGCGCGAGGTGCTCCTCGCGGACGATGCCGAACTTCAGGGCGAGGCCGACCACGGCCTCGCGCTTGCCGTGGCGGCGGTCCGCCCGGGGCCCGGCCTCGGGCAGCTCGATGCGGAGCTTCTCGTCGGCGAGGTAGTCGAGGTGCGAGCTGACCGCGCGGGCGGTGAGCCGGGCGCAGGCGGGGTGGCCGTGCAGCCGCGCGACCACCTGGGGGGTGGTGGGCACGGCGGCGGGCGAGCGGTCGCGCAGCCAGGGTTCGCAGAGCGCGACCAGGACCAGGAAGTAGGTGGCGGTCTCGTCCATCGAGTACGCCGTCATGGTGCGGCTCGCCCCGGAGCCGCCGCGGGTGTGCGGGTCCAGGTAGACGTGGTCGGGCGCGAACACCTGGAAGGAGAGCGGGGTTTCGCGCCGCGAGGGCAGCACCACCCGGGAGATCTCGAACGGGATCGGCGCGCCGACCCGCCGCGGCGGCACCCGCAGGTACTCACCGGCGCCCTCCGGGTTCTCCACCAGGTAGGCGTGGGTGTTGCCGAAGTTGCTCAACTGCCAGTGGTCGTCGGTCGCGTGGATCTCCCCGGCCAGCCGGGAGACCGTCTCGTCGCCGAGCCGGAGCTCCACCGGCGTGCCGGCCGAACCGCGGCCGAAGCGTGCCCGTTCTCCAGGACCGAGCCGCAGGGTCACGGCGTCCTCGCCGTTCCCCTCCGGCAGGTGGACGACGATCCTGCTCACCGTTCCCCCGTACCGCGCCGCACCGCTCCCCCGTCCCGACCGTTGCCCGACGGACGAACGCTACCTCTTTGAGCATGACAATTGCCGTGTGGCGTAAGTCACATGACGAGGTGGGCGGCGCGGCGGTCAGGGCAGTGGCGTCCCCGTGGGCAGCGGCGCCACCCGGCGGTCGCCGAAGGCGGTCCACGGCCGCCAACCGCCGCCGGGCCGGTCCTGGACCCGGGTGCGCAGTCGGCCGTCCGCAGCCACCGCGAAGACGTGCAGCCGCCCGGTCGGGTCGGCCGCGGCCGTGGGCGGAGCAGCCAACGCCGGGGCGGCCGATGCCGGACCGGTTTCGCCGAAGTCCTCGCCCAGTACCCCGTCCGGCGCCCAGGCCCCTGCGGGCGCCAACTGCCAGCGGTGGGACAGCCGTTCGCCACCGGGGGCGAGGGTGAACGCCTCCAGCCGGCCGTCCGCCCCGGCGACCGCCAGCGGGGCGGCGGTGGACCAGCCGAGCAGCGGCTGCCAGTCGCCCCAGCCCCCGCCGGGCACCGACTGGCGGCGCTGGAAGGCCGCCGTGCCGGACGGGGCGATCGCGGTGACGTTCAGTCGGCCGGTGCCGTCCCGGGCCACCCGCGGCGCGCCGCCGGCGGGCGTGCCGAAGCGCTCCCAGTCGGACCAGGCGCCGCCGGGCGAGGTCTGCCAGCGGTGCAGGAGCGCCGCGCCGCCGGGTGCCAGCACGAACACCTCCAGTCGGCCGTCGGCGTTGACGGCGACCACCGGCGGTGCGCCCACCGGGCCACCGAATCCCGCGTCCCAGTCCTCCCAGGCGGCCGAGCCGGGCGAGCGCTGGCGGCGGCGGGCGACCAGGGCGCCGCCGGGCGCGGACGCGAACACCTCCAGCCGCCCGTCGGCGTTCCGGGCGACGGCGGGGGCGGCGCCGGCCGGGCCGCCGAACACCTCCCAGTCGGACCAGGAGCCGTCCGCCCGCTGGACGCGGTGGTCGAGGCCGACGCCGCCGGGGGCGAGCGAGAACACCTCCAGCCGGCCGTCGGTGTCGCGGCCCAGCACGGGCACCGCGCCGGCCGGGCCGCCGAACACCTCCCAGTCGGACCAGGTGTCGGCGGCCGGGTCGAGCTGGACCCGGCACAGCATCGACCGGTCGGCCGCGTCGAGCGCGAAGACGTTCAGCAGGCCCCGCGCGTCCAGGGCGGCGACCGGGTTGTCCGGGCTCTGCCAGGGCGGCGGGGCGGACTGCCAGCTCAGCGGGGCCAGGTACAGGCCGTGCCGGAACCAGCCGGCGGCGCTCGCCCACCACTGCTGCCCGTCGGTGACCGCCTCCACCGCGTGGCCCGGCACGTGGCCCGCGTAGCCGTCGAGGGTGAAGCGGAACGGGTCCCGGGAGGCGAGCACGTCGGTGCCCTCGTACCCGTTCCGCGGTCCGAGGAACAGGTAGTACCAGCCGTCCCGGGCCACCACGAACGGCGACTCGGTGACCGACACGCCGTCCGCGGCAGTGGCCTGGTCGGCGAAGGCGACGCCGGGGGCGCCCCAGTTCAGCAGGTCGGCGGAGCGCCGGTAGCAGACCTGGTGCCGGCCGTCGGCGGCGGACAGTTCGGTGTAGTACATCACCCACTCGGCACCGATCCGCAGCACCATCGGGTCGCGGGCGGCGTTGCCGCGGAACAGCGGCCCGGACGGCAGCCGGGTCCAGGAGAACAGGTCGGTGGAGGTGGCGGCGTTGATCGCCGCCCCGGCGCGCCCGCCCGCCGCGTAGAACATCCAGTGGACGCCGTCCGACTCGACGACGTGCGGGGCCCACAGGTGCTCCTCCCCGAAGTACGAGGGGTCGACCGTCAATGCGTCCGGGTGCCCGGTCCACGGGCCGGCCGGGTCGGGTGCCGAGGCGTGCGCGAACGACACCTCGGCGGAACTGTCGGGGGCCTGCCCGGGCGGCGCGCTGTCGCCGACGATGCCGAACAGGTGCCAGCGCCCGCCGGCCCGGACCAGCGTGTGGTCGTTGAGGTAGCGGCGGCGCTCGGTGGACGGGTCGTAGACCTGGCCGAACGGGCCGGCTCCGACCCACAGGTGGGACTCGGCGACGTCGGCGGTGGCGGTGGCGGTACGGCCCCGGAGCGGGAGCACGAGTGCTCCCGCTCCGGCCGCCCGCAGCAGGCCGCGCCTGCTGATCGGGGACATGGCTGCGCTCCAGAGGGTTTGCCGGTCCGGTCAGCCGACGCCGGGTCCGGCGGTGGTGTTGAGCCAGGCCCAGTCGGACCAGGTGGCGAAGCCGGTCTGCCACTTGTGGTGGACCCCGGCACTACTGGTCCCGAAGACCTCGATCCGGCCGTCCGCGTTGGCGGTGGCGACCACCTCCGTGCCGCCCCCGCCGAAGGTCTCCCACTGACCGTACGGGGCGTTCACGCCGGTCTGCCAAATGTGCTGCGCCGTGGTGCCGTTGAGGGCGAACACCTCGACCCGGCCGTCCGCGGTCGGCTGACTGGTGAGCCGGGAGTCGGCCGGTCCGCCGGTGGCCTCCCAACCCGACC
>NZ_JBIUTD010000026.1:70753-116056 GCF_044741705.1 Kitasatospora sp. NPDC088134
GGAGCTGGTAACGGTGCTGGAAGGTATTGCCGTTGAGCGCGAACACCTCCAACCTGCCGTCCGCGTTCGGCGCGATCGCCAACTCCGCCCCACCCGGACCGCCCAACGATTCCCAGTCCGACCACGCCCCACTGGCCGCGATCTGCCAGGCGTGCGAAACACCGTTCGCTCCGGCCGCGAACACCTCCAACCGGCCGTCCGCCGACCGCGCCGACACCACCCGACCCGACTGCGCCGGATACACCAACGGCGCCGGACGGGGGCCGGACCCCGGCGTGCAGGGCACGGAGACGCCGCGCTCCGCGAGGTACGGCACCGGGTCGGTGCGCACGGTCGCGTTCGCGTCCGCCCAGACCCGCAGGTGCAGGTGCGGGCCGCTGGAGGTGCCCTCGCTGCCCATCAGCGCGATCCGCTGACCTGCCGTCACGTGGTCGCCGGCGGCCACGTCCCGTTCGTACATGTGCCCGTACTCGGTGATCGACCCGTCCGGGTGCAGGATGCGGATCCACTGGCCGTAGCCCTGTGCCGGGCCGGAGGCCACCACTTCGCCGTCGCCGACCGCGTAGATCGGGGTCCCGTAGTCGTTGGCGATGTCGATGCCGTTGTGCTCGTCGGTGTAGCCCTGGGAGATGAACCCGGCGGTCGGGCAGGACGCCGTGAACCCGGCCGCGGCGGCGGGGGCGGCCGGCCCGGTGAGCGGCAGCAGCACGGCGGCCGCGGCCAGTGCCAGGTACGGGGCGCGGCGGGTGAGGGAGGAGAACACCGCGGCCGCCCTCACGCCTTGCGCAGACGGTCGATGATGCCGTCGAGGTCGAGCTGCATCAGGTCGGGCCGGATCCAGTGGCCGCCGGGCACCTCGTGCGAGTCGTGCGGGATGCCCGCCTGGTCGAGCAGGAAACGGAACTCGCGCTGCCCGGCCAGCACCTGCGGCTCGTTGACGCTGCTGAACCAGTCCACCGGGTCGGGGCTGGTGCCCGCCACCAGGAAGACCCGCTTGTTGCGGTAGCTCTCGATCCGCTGCACCGGGTTGTCGGCGCTCACCCGCGCCTCGTCCCAGAACGGCGCGCCGTAGATCGTGCCGCCGTTCAGGTCGAGGGCGGCGGACGAGGCGTTCGCCCAGTGCGCGACCAGGCCGCCGTCGCGGCGCAGGCTGGCCGGGCCCGAGTGGGCGCTGACCGAGGCGAAGTGCCCGTAGTACTTCGCGGCGTACTTCAGCGCGCCGAAGCCGCCCATCGAGAACCCGGCCACGGCGCGGCCGTCGTACTCGGCGAAGGTGCGGAAGTTGGCCTCGACCCACGGCAACAGCTGGTTGATGTGGAACTCCTCCCAGTTCCGCGGGCCCACGTTGGAGCTGACCGGGTTGGAGTACCAGCCGGCGTGGCCGCCGTCCGGCATCACCACGATGATCGGCTTGCCGACGGTCCAGTCGCGGATGCCCATCCGGTCGAAGGTGATGAAGTCCTGGTCGGTGCCGCCGCCGTGGAACAGGTACAGCACCGGGTAGGTGCGGCCGCTCCAGTGGTAGTCGTCCGGCAGCAGCACGTTCACGGCGGGGTTCCAGCCGATCGCCGGGGTCCGGAAGCGGTAGTACCACATCCGCGGATCGCCCTCGTTGCGCTCCACGATGCTCAGGCCGAAGCCGTCGTCGGCCGCCGCTGCGGGCCCGGCCGACGCCAACGATCCCGCGGTGCCCAGCGCCAGCGCGGCACCGAGCCCGCCGGCGGACTTGAGCAGGCTCCTACGGGTGGGGTGGTTCGCGGTCAATGCGACCTCCTGGAAGCGCACGGCGGCGGCCCGTTCGAACCGCCGGAATTCGAGCGCTTGGGACATTAACCACGCACCACCCGACCGGGAACCCGGAACCATCCGGACTGACAGGAGCGCCCGGCGCCGCTATCGACGCGAGGCCGGGCCGGGCCCGGGCCCTCCCGCCGGCCCGCCCTCGGTGACGGCGCCTGGGCGTTGTTCCTGCTCCTGTTGGGCGTGCGCTCGGCGCTGCCGGGGCCGCTGGACCGGCAGCACGTCGGCTGCCTGGTCTCGGCAGTTCTGCCTGCCCGACCTGCCGTCCGGCGCGATCCGCGCCGGCCATGCCCCGGATGCGCCGACCGAGAGCTGCGGTTACTTCAACCCGCCGCTGCTCTGCAGGAGTTGACCGTTGATCCACTGCCCTTCCGGGGAGCAGAGGAAGGCGATCAGGCGGGCGGCGTCCTGCGGGGTGCCGAGGCGGGCCAGCGGGGTCTGCTCGATCATCGCGGTGCGCAGTGCCTCGTCCATCCAGCCGGTGTCGGTGGGACCGGGGTCGACGGCGTTGGCGGTGACGCCCAGGTGGGCGAGTTCGCGGGCGGCGGCCCGGGTGATCCGGTCCAGGGCACCCTTGCTGGCGCCGTAGGGGAGGTTGCCGGCGGTGTGGTCGCTGGTCAGGGCGACGATCCTACCGGTGCCGAACTCGCCGGTGAAGCGCAGGCCGAACTCGCGGATCAGCAGCCAACCGGCCCGGGCGTTCACCGCGAAGTGCCGGTCGAAGCTCTCCACCGTGGTGTCGAACAGGCCGGAGTCGACGGACTCGGCGTGGTTCAGCACCAGCGCGGTGACGGGGCCGAGTCCGGCGGTGACCTGGTCGAACAGCCGGGCGGGCGTGTCGGGGTCGGCGAGATCCGCGGGCACGGCGAGCTGCCGGGCGCCGTGTGCCCGGATCGCCGCGCCGATCGCCTCGCTCGCGCCGTCCTCGGCGCCCCAGCTCATCCGGCTGTCGTAGGGCGTCCAGTAGGTGTGGGCGACGTCCCACCCGGTGGCGGCGAGCCGTTCGGCGATGGCGGCGCCGATGCCGATCGTCCGGCCGACGCCGGTGACCAGGGCGACGGGGCGGGGTGCGGTGGCGTTCATCCGACCGATCCTGACAGTTCGTCAGCGCACCTGACAAACGGTTTCCGGCTACCTTCGGCCATTCGTCAGGGCGCCCGACGAACCCGCCGGCCGCCGACGTTCCCCGCCGCTACGACTCCTCGGCGTGCAGCACGGCCCGGAGCGGCCCGTCGGGGTGGACCGTGATCGCGTACCCGGTGTCGGTCGGGGCGTCCCGGATCTCGACCCGGTAGGCGGGGAGCAGTTCCTCCAGCAGCAGCGCCATCTCGCGGACGGCGAACTGGGCGCCGAGACAGGCGCGCGGGCCGAGGCCGAAGGGGTAGTAGGCGCCCTGGACCGGCCGCCGCCCGGCGTCGGTGAACCGCTGCGGGCGGAACTCCTCGGGGTCGGGCCAGAGTTCAGGGTCCCGGTGGGTCAGGTAGGGGCAGAGCAGCAGGGTGGTGCCGGCCTCGACGGGGTACCCGGCGAGGGTGCCGCTCTCGGCGGCGTGCCGGGGCATCAGCCAGGCGACGGGGTACAGCCGCAGCGTCTCGTCGATCAGCGCCCGGATCGCGGCGGCCCGTTCGGCGGACCCGGCCGGACCGGCGGCCAGCGCCCAGGCGCGCTGCTCGGGGTGGGCGTCGAGCAGCAGGAACAGCCAGCCGAGGGTGGTCGCGGTGGTCTCGTACCCGGCGACGACCAGGGTCATCAGCTCGTCGCGGACCAACCGCTCGGTGTAGTACGGGAGTTCGGCCGCGGCCCGGAGCAGCACCTGGAGCAGGACGGGCTCCTCGGCCCGCCCGGCGAGCGCGATGGCGTGCGCGGCGGCCAGGTCGGCGTGCTCGTTGGCCTCGGCGAAGTCGACGGCGGCCTCGCCGGTGGCGGGTGCGAAGGCGGGGATCCGGGCGAGGCTGTCCCCGGCGGAGATCAGCCGCTCGTGGGTGGCGGGGTCGAGCGGGTGGGCGGTGAGCGAGCGCCAGATCACCTCCAGCGAGAAGTACCGCAGGTCGGCGTCGATCTCGCGGACCTCGCCGCGCTGCGCCGCCGCCCGCCAGCGCGCGGCGGCCCCGGCCACGGCGGCCCGGATCTGCGGTTCGTAGGTGCGGATGCCGCGCCCGGTGAACTGCGGCTGCAATAGCCTGCGTTGACGCCGCCATGGCTCGCCGGAGGCGCACAGCAGACCGTCGCCGAGCAGCACCTTCGCGCGGTGGCCGTGCTTGACGTAGGCGTCGGGGTGCTTGGCCAGCACCTGCTGCACCTCCTCGGCGCCGGTGACCAGCACGATCTGCCGCTCCCCCAGCCGGAACCCGGCGACCGGCCCCAACTGCCGTGCCTCCGTGAGCAGATCGACCAGCCTGCCGCCGCCGGACCGCCAGGCGGCGAGCCGTTCGGCTCCGAGTTCGGGAAGGGGACGAAGGGCTGCCGTGGCCAAGACGCTCTCCTGCGGATGCTCGACTGCGACCGTACGAACACCCCCACCCTAACGGAGCGTACCGACCCGACCCCACGCCGTATCCTCCCGCAGAGCCCCCGGACGCGGAGCGCCGACCACACCGAGCGACCCACACGGCCAACAGCCCGTCAGGCCCGGGTGGCGGGGTCCGCTCGAGGCCGGTGGCCGGGGCAGCGAGCAGGGTCTCGGCGCGGGCGGCGGGCAGTCGGGGGTCGGCGGCGCGGCGGGCCGCCGCCCTCGCACCACCGCCCTCGTACCGCCGCACCGCGCCGCAGCAGCCGCACCGCAGCAGCCGGAGCGGTCCCGCCTCAGTCCTGCCCGTACGCGTACCGGAAGGCGTAGGGAAAGGAGGGCTCGCCGGGGCGGCAGGTGTACTCGCCGGTGCCGCGCAGGCCGGCGAGGGCGCCGGTGGCGGTGCCGGGCACCACGGTGAAGGTGCAGTGGATGGTGCCGTCGGGGTGGAAGGTGCCGTGCTGTTCGAGCACGAAGGAGCCTTCCCGGCCGTCGACACTGCCGGTGACGAGTTCCAGGCCGGTGAAGGCGCCGGTGTCGCCGGTGGCGTAGGCGAGGGTGTACTCGCAGGTGGTGCGGGCGGCCTCGATGCCGCCGGTGAAGGTGTTGGCGACGGAGGCGCGGGCGAGTCGCGGACCGGCCTCGACCGCCGCCACCGCGTCCTCCTTCCAGTCCGCGAACGAGATGCTGCCGCCGATGGCGACAGTGGTCGGGTCAGTGGCAGTGCCGGGCATGGTGCAGGGGTCCTTCCGCTCGGTGCCCGCCCCGGTGGGCGCGCTCCGAGCAGCTTCGCGGGCATACCTGACATCTGCTGTCAGGTATGCGGGAGGATTTCCGGCATGCGCGCCGACCGTCTCCTCGCCCTGCTCCTGCTGCTGCAGAACCGCGGCCGGACCACCGCCGCCGTGCTGGCGGCCGAACTGGAGGTCTCGGTGCGGACGGTGCACCGGGACGTCGAGGCCCTGGGCGCGGCGGGCGTGCCAGTGGTGGCGGACCGCGGGCCGGCCGGCGGCTACCGGCTGGTGGACGGGTACCGCACTCGGCTGACCGGTCTGACCGCAGCCGAGGCCGGCGCCCTGTTCTTCGCCGGACTCCCGGGCCCGGCGAAGGAGTTGGGGCTGGGCGCGCTGCTGGCCACCGCCGAGTCGAAGGTCCGGGCCGCGCTGCCGCCCGGCCTGGGCGAGAGCGCGCTGCGGCTGCAGGAGCGCTTCCACCTCGACCCGGCGGCCTGGTTCCGCGAGGCCGATCCGGTGCCGCTGCTCACCGTGGTGGCCCGGGCGGTGTGGGAGCAGCAGGTGCTGGACGTCCACTACCGGCGCTGGCAGGGCGAGGTCCGGCGCGAGGTGTGCCCATTGGGCCTGGTCCTGAAGGGCGGCCTCTGGTACGCGGTCGGGTCGACCGTCGGGGGGCCGGTCCGCAGCTACCGGGTGTCGCGGCTGCGGTCCGCCGAACCGACGGGCGCGCACTTCGACCGCCCGCCGGACTTCGACCTGGCGGCTCACTGGACCGCCTCCGAACGGGAGTTGTCGGATCGGATGCGGTCCGGCACGGCAGAGCTGCGGGTCTCCCCACGAGTACTGCGACTGCTGCCCGCACTGTTCGGCGCCGTCGGCTCCCGGGCCGTCGCAGCAGCCGGGCCACCGGACGCCGAGGGCTGGGTGCGCGTGCTGCTGCCCGTCGAGTCCGAGACCGTCGCGGTCGCGGACCTGCTCCGCCTGGGCGCGGACGCCGAGGTGCTCGGCCCCGCACCACTGCGCCGCGCCGTCGCCGCCGAGGCCGCCGCCCTCCACCGCCGCTACGCGCAGGACGAGTGAGCACTCCGGTCGACCGGCACTCGGCCACGACGGACCGACACCGTACGGACCGCCGGTCGTCCGCTCGACGACGGCAGCGGGAGCGGCCGGTGGCGCGACACCGGCCGCTCCCGCACCGGCCTCCCCGACCGTCGGCAGCGGCCGGCCACCTCCACCCACCTCCCGGCCGCACGGGTCGCCGACGCCGCCCCGGCCCTCAGCACCGCAACTTCGATCGGCACCGCAGCGCGCAGCGGGCCCGCCCCCGACCCTCCGATCACGCGGGTACCCGGTCGGCAGCGTGACGCCCGGGCCGCAGGACGTGGACGGCCGACGTGGACGGCCGAGGTACCCAGCCCGCGGGGCCTGCCGAGATCCACGGCACCGGCCCGGCCGGCACGGACGGGAGCCGGAGTGCCGGCCGTCCCTGTGGTCCGGGCCACGTCCGGCACGTGACGGTCACCACCCGGCCGGGCGGCCCGACGACCGCCCCGGGTGGCCGCCCGCGTGCCGCCGGGCCCTGCGCCGTCAGGGCCGGACCGGGGTCAACACCCCCTTTACGCTGGGCTTATGTGTGAGCCGGGCGTGCGCGGGAGGTCCCGTCCGGCCCTCGTCTGCGGGACCTTCAGCGTGGCATACTCCGATTCCATGACCGGCATTCACGCGACCAAGGCCCTGCGGGGCGCGGTGTTCACCGCGCTCGCCGTGCCGCTGGCCGCGTTCGGCCAGGTGGCGATCACCGGCCGGGCCCTGCCGCTCACCCTGGTCACCGCGGCCTGCGTCGCGGTGTTCCTGCTCGCGGTGCTGCTGGACGGCGCGCGCCGCCGCTTCCTGCTGCTGTCCTCCGTCCTGGTGCCGGTCGAGCTGCTGCTGAACACCGCGTTCAACCTGGGCCAGGACGCCTGTGCCCGGCCGGTGCGCGGCGTCGACCTGCTGGTCTGCGGCGGCGACTCGTTCAGCGGGTCCGACCTGTTCGCGCAGTGGACGCACAACTCGGCGGCCCTGCTGCAACTGCTCGTCCTGGGCGTGCACTTGGCGCTGGCGCTGGCCGCCGCGGCCTGGCTGCGCCTCGCGGACGCCGCCGTCAGCGGCGTCGCCGAGGCCCTGCGCACCCTGGCCCGCGCACTGCCCGGCCCGTGGCGCACCCTGCTGCTGGCCGTCCGGGCGGCCTGCCCGGCCGCGCTGCTGCCCGCCGCAGGTGCCGAACCGGCGCCGCGCCGCCCGCAGGACGCCGCCCACCGCCCTGCCCCCCGTCGCGGTCCTCCGCAGCCGGCCTTCGCCCGCTGACGGACCGTCACCGCACGCGTTCCGTCCGGGCGCCCCGCCAGGCTCGCCCACCCCTTGCAACCGCACCCCGGCCTCGCCGCACCCGCACCCTTGCCACTCAAGGGTCGTCTGCATGCGTACGACTTCGCCGCCGGGTGCAGAGGAGACGACGGATCACCATGACCAGCACCCCGAAGAACAGCAAGAACACCGCGAACACCGCCGCCGGCCCGACCGCCCGTGAGCGCCTGAAGCAGGCCCAGCAGGCCGAGGCCCGGGCGAACCGGCGCCGCCGCCGGATCACCGTCGGCGTGTCGATCGCCGCCGCCGTCGCCGTGGTGGCGGGCGGCACCGCGATCGCCGTGTCCGGCGCGAAGAAGAGCTCCGACGACGGCAGCGGCTCGTCCGTTGCCGTCCCCGCCAACACCGGCGGCCCGGACAACACCGTCATCACGTACGGCCGGGCCGACGCCCCGCACACCCTCGCCGTGTACGAGGACTTCCGCTGCCCGATCTGCGAGGCCGTCGAGACCTCCGCGGGGGCGACCATCCAGCAGCTCGCCGACCAGGGCGAGTACAAGATCGAGTACCACCTGGCGACCTTCCTCGACAACAACCTGGGCGGGAAGGGCTCGAAGACGGCGCTGGCCGCCGCGGGGGCCGCGCTCGACCAGGGCGTCGACAAGTTCAAGCAGTTCCACGACGTGCTGTACGCCAACCAGCCCTCCGAGCGCGAGGACGGCTTCGGCGACGTCAACCACCTGCTGGACCTGGCCGAGAAGGTGCCGGGCCTGAAGACCGAGGCGTTCACCAAGGCCGTCACCGAGGGCACCTACAAGGGCTGGGCGGCCAAGGTCTCCCGCGCCTTCGACAAGAGCGGCGTCTCGGGCACCCCGACGATGAAGCTCGACGGGAAGACCGTTCCGGTGATCGGGCAGGACGGCAAGCCGGTCACCGGCGAGCAGTTCACCGCCCTGGTCAAGCAGAGCATCGGCGGGTGACCCGATGACCACCGCCCCCACCACCACTGCGGACGGCCGGTCACCGATCGGCGCCGGGCGCGGCTGCTCCTGGCTGCTGCTGATCACCGGACTGCTCGGCCTGGCCGCCTCGGCCGTGCTGACACTCGACAAGATCAAGCTGCTCAAGGACCCCTCGTACAGCCCCAGTTGCAACATCAACCCGATCATCAGCTGCGGGTCGGTGATGCGCACCGCGCAGGCCGAGGCCTTCGGGTTCCCGAACCCGCTGATCGGCCTGGCCGCGTTCGCCGCCCTCGCCGCGATCGGCGCGGGCCTGCTCGCGGGCGCCTCCTACCGCCGCTGGTTCTGGCTCTCCCTCCAGGCCGGCACCCTGCTCGGTCTGGGCTTCGTCGCCTGGCTGATCGACCAGGCCCTGTACGAGATCGGCGCGCTCTGCCCGTACTGCATGGTGGTCTGGGCGGTGGTCCTCACCGCCTTCTGGTCCACCACCGTCCACAACCTCCGCACCGGAGCCCTCCCCGCCCCCGCCCGCCTCCGCCGCCTCGCCGCCCTCCCCCACCAATGGCTCGTCCCGACCGCCGCCTACCTGGTCATCGCCCTCCTCATCCTCAACCGCTTCTGGTACTACTGGTCCACCCTCCTCTGACCGCTGTACCCCGGCCGGGCCCGCACCGCTCCACGGCGGTCCGGGCACCGGCCGGGCTGGTGTCAGGTCGGCTCTTCCCCGGTCTCGTGCTCGGTCTCGGTCTCGTCCTCGGGTGGTAGGTCCAGCATCGCTTCGAGGTGGGCGGGATCGACCGGCGGGACGGTCCAGTTGTTGGCGCGGGCGTGTTCGACGAAGGCCGGGGTGACGGCCACGTGGTGGTTCGCCACGTAGTGGGCCAGGTCGGAGAACCAGAGCCACTGTCCGTCCGTGAACAGGTACGGGCCTTGGACGAAGGCGCCGGGCCCGCCCAGGACGTCGGGGGCGAGCGAGGGTGTGGCGTACAGGAGATGGCCGGACCGCAGGTACCGGAGCAGGTCCTCCTCGTGGTCCGGTGCGACCGGGCGTACCGCCTCCCGGATCGACGGTGCGTCGGGGCGGCCGTACTCCAACTCCCGGAAAGCGCCCGCCAGGGGGAATCTGTCGAAGATCACCCGGCCGATCCTAGGGCTCCTGGTGGGCGGTCGTTCAGGGGGTGAGCATCGCGGTGGCGACCTGTTCGGCGGCTTCGGGTGGGAGGGCGGTGGCGGTGTTCGGGAGGACGAGGAGGCGGGCGTTCGGGATCTCGCGGGCCAGGGCCTCGGCGTTGCCGACGGGGAAGAAGCGGTCGCGGGCGCCGTGCACGACGAGGGTGGGGACGGCGATCCCGGGGAGGCGTTCGCGCCAGCGCGGGGTGCAGTCGAGGCGGGCGAAAACCGTGCCGAGGTGGTTGGCCGCCCGGACCGGGGGTGCGGCGCCCGGGGTGCGGTCCCAGATCCGGCCGGCGAGGGTGCGGGCGGCGGCCGGGTCGTCGCCGAGGATCTCCGCGCCGACGGCGGCGGACTCCGTGACCGAGGCCCGGTCGGACCAGTCCGGCAGTTGGCGGCCGAAGAGCTGCCCCATCACCACCGGGTCGTGGTCGGGCAGGTCCGGGTCGGGCGGCCCCGGCGCGACCGGACGGGTGCCGACCAGGGTGAGCGCGGAGAACGCCCCGGGGTGGTCGAGCACCGCGACCTGGGCGACCATCCCGCCGACGCCGATCCCCGCGAGGTGCGGGGGCCCACCGCCGAGCGCCCCGGCCAGCGCCGCCGCGTCGGCGGCCAGGTCCCGCAGGGTGTAGCCGGGCTCCGTCGGGTCGGCGGTCGTCGACTCCCCGCTGTCCCGCAGGTCGTACCGCACCACCCGCCGCCCGCCGGCGGCCAGCCGCTCGCACAGCTCGTCGGGCCAGGACAGCATCGTCGTCCCGCCCACCAGCAGCACCAACGGCGCGCCCTGCGGCCCGAACGACTCGACGCCCAGGGCGACCCCGTTGACCTCGACGGCTTCGGTCGTGCTCATCGGACCACCCCTTCACGGTCGAGGACCGGCCGGTGCTCCGCCGCTCCTGCTTCGAGATTTCGTCTCATACCGGTACGGACGGGTCAGGGGGCCCGAACTCATCGCTCCGGCGCCGGGCGGTTCCGGCACCCGCCGCTACCCCCGGGCGGGAGCGCCGGCGCGGGTGCTCCGGTAAACCACCGCCGCCTGCGCGGGGCCGGGCGGGACGCTCGGGTCGAGGAAGTCCATCGCCGGGTCGTGGACCATGCCCAGCCGGGACGCGACCGCCCGCGAGGGGGTGTTGGCGGCGGCGATCACCGCCAGGATCTCGGCCAGCCCCAACTCCTCGAAGCCGTACCGGAGGACGGCCTCGCCCGCCTCGGTGGCGTAGCCGTGGCCCCAGGCGTCGCGGTGCAGCCGCCAGCCCGCCTCGACGCCGCCGAACGGCATCTCCTCGTCGACCGGGTCGAGCCCGGCGAAGCCCAGGAGCCGCCCGTCGGAACGGAGTTCGACTGCCCACCAGCCCCAGCCGCGTTCCGCCAGCTCGTCCCGGAAGGCCGCCAGCGAGCCGGCCGCCTGTTCCCGGTCCAGCACCCCGCCGAGGTGGCGGCGCACCTCCGGGTCCGCGTTCAGCTCGGCCCAGCGGTCCAGGTCGGCGTCCCGCCACTGGCGCAACAGCAGGCGGGGAGTGGAGAGTTCGTGCTCGCCCATGCGGGTGCGGCTCCGTTCCGAGAGGGTTGTAGTGGCAGCGACAGACTGTCAGTCGCCGACGAACAGGAGCCAACTGCCCGCCGTGGCGGCGCAGTCGGCGAGCATCAGGTCGAGGTCCCGGACGGCGTCCCGCTCGGTCGGGGTGGTGGCGAGCGCCGCCAGGGCGGGCACTTCGGCGCGGGCCGCGTCCGCGTCCTGCTCGTTGAAGGCGGTGTCCCGGCAGAGGTCGATCCGCCCCAGCCTCCCCTGGCCGCAAGGGAGTTTCGACAGGACGGCGGCCAGTCCGGCGCCGTGCCCGTAGGAGCCGCGCAGCGGCCGGGAGCGGCGGGTCGGCCGCTCGGCGTACAGCAGGATCTCGACACCCATCGCGGCTACTCCGCCTCCGGCCGACAGGCGGCCAGTACGTCGGCGGACAGGGCGTCCGCCGCGTCCAGGACGGCCGCGAGCTGCGCCGGGCCGGTTCCGGCGGGGGCGAACAGGGCCTGGGCCCGCCGCTCGAACTCAACCGGGGCGCAAGGGAGTCGAGAGGATGCGGCGATCGCGCCCTTCTCGTTGATCAGCCACTGCCCGGCCCGGGCGTGCAGCGCGTGCGCCAGCAGCCCGACGGCGTGGAACAGGCAGCCCGCCACGTACCCGGCGTCGCCGCGCTTCGCGCCCTTGTGGGCGGCCGCCAGCAGGAACGGCACCTCCCAGGCGGCGTCCGCCGTCACCGTCCGCGCCAACGCGGCCGGGAAGACGGCGAGTTCGTCCTTCAACGTGCTCAACTCACCGGTGGGGTCGGCGAGTACGCGGCCGACCGCGAGCTCCCCGAGGTAGGCGTAGGACGGCACGCCGTACGGGTGGCCCGCCTGCCGGCCGGTCTCGTAGCGCCCCGCGCGGGCCTCGGCGGCGTACCGGCGGACGCGCTCGACGTCCCGGTACAGCCAGTCGACCCGGGCCCCGCCGAGGTCGAGCCAGGCGCCGCCGTCCACCCACGGGCCCCAGCCGCCGGGTTCGGTGACCTCGACGGGACGGCCGCAGAGTTCGGCGGCGAGCCGCCGCAGCGCGTCGGTGTCGAGCCGCCCGGGGCGGTAGTACAGGCCGAGGTCGTAGTCGGAGCCGGCCGCGTGGGCGCCCCGGGCCCGGCTCCCGCCGAGGCAGACCCCGACGACGCCGGCCACCTCCGCCAGCCGCCCCGCGATCCGCTCCAGCTCGCCTTCCCCCAGCTCACCGGGGTCGGCACCATGCCCGCTCGTCTCGTTCATCGCCGCCACACTGCCCCGCCGGCGCCCGACCCGCAAGGCATTTTCGCCCGGCCGGGGTGGCGCGGCAGAGGCTCCGCTCAGGCTCTGCCGCGCCGGCCGGGTGCCGCCCGCACGGCACCCGGGGTGTGGGGGTGGGGCGGGGTCAGCCGGTGGTGCAGGCAACTCCGTTGAGGGCGAAGCCGGTTGCGGGGGCCGCGTTGCCGGTGTGGGTGGCCTGGAAGCCGAAGCCGGTGGAGCCGCCGGCCGGAACGCTCGCGTTGTAGGCCAGGTTGGTCGCGCCGACGGTGCCGCTCGCCGGGCTGACGGTGGCGTTCCAGGCGTTGTTGACGGTCTGCCCGGCGGGGAGCGTGAAGGTCAGCTGCCAGCCGTTCACCGCCGTCGCGCCGGTGTTGGTGACGGTCACGTTCTCGGTCAGCCCGGTGTTCCAGGCGTTGACCTGGGTGCTCACCCGGCACGCCGCACCACCGGAGGTCGGCGAGGACGACGGGGACGGGGAGGACGACGGGGACGGCGAGGGCGAGGAGGAGCCGGACGGCGACGGCGACGGGGAGGGGGACGAGGAGGAGTTGCCGCCGAGGGCGGTCACCACCGCGTTGTACGCGGCCTTCGGCTGGTAGGTGTCGTCGTACATGGTGGCCGCGCCGTAGCCGGAGAAGGCGCCCGGGATCCACGAGTCGGGGTCGCCGACGCCCCACTGCGAGACGCCGACGCAACCGGACACCGCCAGGCAGGAGTTGACCACGTTGGCGTAGTCGGTGGCCTGCTGGGCGAGGTTCGCGGCGCTGGCCGGCACCGGCATCCGGTCGTCCAGTTCGGTGATGGCGACGTTCACGCCGAGCGCGGTGAAGCGCTGGATGTTGGCCTTCATGCTGCTGGGCACCTGGCCGACGATGAAGTGGCTCTCGAAGCCGACGCCGTCGATCGGCACGCCCTGCGACTTGAGCGAGGAGACCAGCTGGTACATGCCGTCGCTCTTCGCGCCGAGGCCCTCGATGTTGTAGTCGTTCAGGTAGAGCTTGGCGGACGGGTCGGCGGCCCGGGCGGTGCGCAGCGCGTCGGCGATGTAGCCGGAGCCCATCGCGTTGGAGAAGACGTCGGTGCGCAGCGTGCCGTCCTCGTTGAAGGGCTCGTTGACGACGTCCCAGGAGTAGAGCTGGCCCTTGTAGTGGGTGGCCTCGGTGGTGATGTGGTTCTCCATCGCGGCCTTGACCTGCGCGGCGGGCAGGTTGCTGACCCAGGACGGGAGTTGGCTGTGCCAGACCAGGGTGTGGCCGCGCACCCGCATGCTGTGGGCCTTGGCGAAGGAGACGATCCGGTCGCCGGGGCCGAAGTTGAAGTTCCCGGCGGAGGACTCGGTGGTGTCCCACTTCATCTCGTTGCCGGGGGTGACCACGTCGAACTGGGTGCCCGCGAGGGCGGTGACGGTGGAGTTGTTGAGGTCGGACTGGGTCAGCGCGGTGCCGAAGTAGCTGCCCTTGGCCTCGGCGAGGTCGCGCAGGACGGGGCCGGCGGCTCCGGCGGGGCCGCTGCCGACGGTGGCGGCGGCGAGCAGTCCGCCGGCGGCGGCGAGGGCGAGCGCCGCGAGGGCCCGCGCCCTGCGGTGTGCTGCGCGCAACTGTGCGGCCATGGTGGGTCCTTCCGGGGGTGGGGGTGGGTGCCCGGACCGTACGGCGGGCCGGGCGGGCCGGGCAACGGACCGCCCGGAGCCGCTCCCCGTCCGCCCGACTCCGAATGTTTCGACGGCTGTTCGACCGTGATTCGACCCGGCGCGCCCCGACCTGCGGCGGGGCGGGAAAACGGCGGAGCGGCCGCGGTCCCGCCCGGGCGGGTCCGCGGCCGCTCCAACGGGCCGGAAGGGGAAGAAAGTTACAGCACGTCAGCGGTCTCCGCGACGAGCTCCTTGCCCATGCAGACGCTCAGCTCGTGGTCCTTGTAGTAACCGAACTTCCGGATCTCGGCGTACCCCTCGGAGGCGTAGAGCGCGATCGCCTCGGGCTGCAGGGTGCCGGTCTCCAGCACCAGCCGGGTGCGCCCGGCGGCGATCGCGGTCGCTTCGAGGTGGCGCAGCAGGGCCCGGGCGTAGCCCTTGCCGCGGGCGTCGGGGACGACGAACATCCGCTTCAGCTCGGCGTCCCGGTCGCGCAGGCCGTCCGCGTCGCGCTCCTTG
Source organism: Kitasatospora sp. NPDC088134 (assembly GCF_044741705.1). NCBI lineage: Bacteria > Bacillati > Actinomycetota > Actinomycetes > Kitasatosporales > Streptomycetaceae > Kitasatospora > Kitasatospora sp. NPDC088134. Next base: position 85,223 of record NZ_JBIUTD010000026.1, read on the forward strand.
GCCCGCCATCCGCCGCAGGCCACCGGCCGGCCGTCCTGGTAGCCGATCACGAACAGCCCGGCGGGCGGGTCGAAGTGGTCGGGGTGGATGGCGGTCCGGTCGCCGTCGCCGTAGCGGCGGACGTACTCCTGCTGGACCTCTTCGGCGAGCGACTGGGCGTCGGGGTGCCCGAAGCCGGTGGTGCGGATCTCCATGGCGCCCAAGGGTACGGGCCCGCCCCGGGCCGACGGCCGCCCGGGGCTCCGGCCCGGAACCGGCCCGGCGTCAGCGCGCGGTGAGGCGGGCGACCAGGTCGTCCTTGCCGAACATCCGGGCGGCGTCGAGCGCGGAGGGCATGCCCGCGTACGGGTCGGCGCCGTGGGCGAGCAGGGCGTCGACGACCTCGGTGGCGCCCTTGAAGACGGCGCCCGCCAGCGGGGTCTGGCCGCGGTCGTTGGCGCGGTCGGGTTCGGCGCCGCGCTCCAGCAGGGCAGTGACGGTGGCGGCGTGTCCGTGGTAGGCGGCGAGCATCAGCAGGCTGTCGCCGCGGTCGTTGGTCAGGTTCGCGGGCGTCCCGGCGTCGACGTAGGCGGTCAACAGGCCGGTGTCGCCGGTGCGGGCGGCCTCGAAGAGCCGGCCGGCCAGGGCGAGGACCTCGGCGTCGATCCCGGCGTCGATCCCGGCCGCGGGCCCGTCCGCGGACTCGGTGCCGGGCTGCGCGGTGGATTCGGTCATGGGGTGGTTCCGCCTTCCGGTGCGCGGCCGGTTCGGGCCGCGGGACGTCCTGCTGCTGCCACCGCGAACGCTAGCGGACGCCACCCGGGTGCGGTACGGGGCCGCCGTTCGGGCGAATTCCGGGTGCGCGGGGCGCGGCCGCGCCCCGCGCGGGGACGCCTGAGAGCGCCGGTGCGACCCGCCGGCGCCGACGCGGTCGGCGTCCGGCCGTGCCCCCGGACGTATACCGCCGATCCGGTCGTCCGGGTGAGATCCACCCGTTTGCCGCGCCACATCATCTATTACTTTTTGTCACCATTGAGACACTTTCTGTCACACTGTCCCCGCCCCTCGTGAGGAGCATCCCGTGATTCTCTCCATCTCCGGCATCGTCCTGTTCGGCGTCATCGCCTTCCTCTTCTTCCGCCGGGACGGGCTGAAGATCTCGCACGCCCTGGTGTGCGCGCTGTTCGGCTTCTACGTCGCGGGTTCCTCGATCGCCCCGAGCATCACGGCGGGCGGTGCGAGCCTGGCCAGCCTGATCGGCGGTCTGAAGTTCTGAGTGGCCCCGCTCCTTACCGCTTCACCGGCCCGGGCGCGGCTCCCCACCGCCCCGGGCCTTCTGCCAGCCGCCCCACCCCGCAGCCGTCCCACCCCGCCCGTGCCGAACCCCCTGCTGATGTCCCGTCAGCTCCCGTCCGCTCCCGTCCCCCTCCCCGCCTCCGGAGCCCGCATGTCCTTCACCCGCCACCTCACCCGGGGCCGCGACCTCGCCCGCAACGCGAGCGGCTTCGCCCGCAGCGCCGGTGGTTTCGCCCGCACCGCCGGCGACCACGCCGCCGACGTCTTCGCGCCGCTGACGCTGATCGGCCGCGGCCTGCGCCGGCACGCCGACTGGGCCAAGGGCCGCTGGGCGGCCACCCCGAAGGAGCGGCGCGGCCCGACGCTGCTGGTCGCCGCGGCGGTGGTGCTCGGCGTCTTCCTGCTGCCGCACGGCCCGCTGCTGGCGATCGTCGCGCTGGTCGCCTCCGCCGCCTGGGTCGGGCGCGGCCCCAAGGCCGCCGCCGCCCCGGAACCGGACGTCGCCGACGTCAAGCTGACCGCGCTGTACGCGGCGCTCACCCCCTACCTGGGCGGCCTGGACGACCCGGGCGCGCTGTACCGGCCGGACGGCGAGTGGAAGTCGGCGTTCGGCGGCTGGGAATTCGACCCGGAGGGCCGGCTGGCCGCGCTGGAGATCTCCTACCCGGCGTACTTCACCGACACCGAGCCCGCCGCCCGGGCCCGGATCGAGCAGGTGGTGCAGGGCAAGGCGGGCCGCTCCCGCGAGTACCGCTTCGACTGGGACGAGGAGTCCAACCGGCTGCGGGTGACCGCGCTGGCCCCGCTGCCCGCCGACGTGGTCGCGCAGCGCTTCGTCACCGCGCCGGGCGAGATCGTGCTCGGCTTCACCGACGGCGCGGGCAGCCGACGCACCATCCCGGTGCACCAGGGCGGCGTGGAGGCGCAGCAGCCGCCGGTGGTGTGGCGGGTCGGGGCGCGCTCGGCCGAGCCGCACCTGCTGGCACTGGGCACCGCCGGGTTCGGCACCTCGACGCTGCTGCGCTCGGTCGCGCTGCAGGCACTGCCGCACGGCGACCTGGTGGTGGTGGACGGCGCGGGCACCGGCGAGCACGCCTGCCTGGTGAACCGTCCGGGCGTGCACACCGTGGAGACCAGCCTGCACGGGGCGCTCGCCGCCCTGGAGTGGGTCGCGCAGGAGACCGAGCGCCGGCTGGTCGCCCTGAACGCCGCCCGGCAGCACGGCCTGGCCGCGCCCGCCGACGCCACCCGGCCGCTGTGGGTCCTGCTCGACCACCTGACCGAACTGTCCGAGCTGGCCCACGCCGAGGGCCGCACCGACCCGCAGGACCTGCTGGAGGTGCCGCTGCGGCACGGCCGGGCGGCGCGCGTGACGGTGGTGTTCGTCGACGACCTGGAGGCGCGCGACCGGATCTCCGCGACGGTCCGCACCTGCACCCGCGCCCGGGTGGTGCTCGGCCCCGTCACCCCCGAGTCCGGCGGCGCCGCGCTCGGCGTCCCGCTGGACATCGCGCCCGCCGCGCACACCCCGCCCGGCCGCGGCTACGCCCGGATCGGCACCGCGGCCCCGGTCCGGCTCCAGGTGCCCGTCACCGTCGACCCGCTGGACGACGAGGCACCGGCCGCGCTGCGGGACGCGGTGATCTCCCTGCTGCCGCACCGCGACACCCGCACCGAGGCGGCCGCGCCGACGGTGCCGGCCGTGCCGTCGGAGCCGCCGACGGTCGGGGCGGACGCGACGGTGGCGGCGCCGGTCGCGGACCTGACCAAGGGCCCGGCGCCGACCCGGTCGCAGCCGATCTGGTAGGACAGGGCGGTGGGACGGAGCACGGGCAGGACACAGGCAGGACACAGGCAGGACACAGGCAGGAGCACGGGCAGGAGCGTGGGACGGAAGCGGGCCGGCCGGGCATATTCGTGCGGACCATAAGTGCACAAAATGTGACACGCCGGGTGATAACACCGTTCAGATGTGACAAAACGGGCGACCATGGGTACAAACAGGGGCGGCACGACAGGCGACGTATGTCCCCGGGACGGGAATCTTCGTCGAAGGCCGAGCGTTGGACCCAGCGACGAAGACAGCGACCACTAGTCCTGTGGGCAAGAAGCCCGGGAGGCACGATTCATGAGCGAGCGAGCTCTCCGCGGCACGCGACTCGGGGCGACCAGCTACGAGACCGACCGCGGCATTGACCTGGCACCGCGCCAGACCGTCGAATACGCATGCCAGAACGGACACCGCTTCGAGGTGCCGTTCTCGGTCGAGGCGGAGATTCCCGCAGTGTGGGAATGCCGTTTCTGCGGCCAGGAGGCCGCCCTCCTCGACGGCGAGGAGCCCGAGGAGAAGAAGACCAAGCCCACCCGCACCCACTGGGACATGCTGATGGAGCGTCGGACGCGCGAGGAACTGGAGGAAGTCCTGGCCGAGCGCCTGGCCGTCCTGCGCTCCGGCGGCATGAACCTCGCGGTGCACCCGCGCGACTCGCGCAAGTCCGCCTAACGACGAGCGCCCCGCACCACCGCGCACCACCGCGCACCACTGCCGAAGGGCCCCGGGATCCGGGGCCCTTCGGCGTTCCCGCACCTCGCCTCCCCCACCGGCTCCTCCCCACCGGCTCCGCCCCCACCCACCGCTGCCCGCACCGGCGCGTGCACGCCGGAGGGGCGGCACCGGGAGTCCGGTGCCGCCCCTCCGGGCCTACTGGGCTGGGCCGTCAGGCGGTCACTTCTCGCCGCGCCGGCGGCGGCTGCGCACCCCGAGCAGCGCCCCGCCCGTGGCCAGCAGCAGCGCGCTCAGCGCGCCGACCAGCTCGGCGGAGGTGCCGGTGTCCGGCAGCGGCGGCCGCGGCGGGACGGGCGGCGTCGGCGGAACCGGCGGCGGCGGGGTGGGCTCGCGCCGGTTGTCGACGGTGACGGAGGCCGTCGGGTCAGCGACGCCCTCGGCCAGGGTGACCGGGGTGACGGCCTGCTCCGGCAGCAGGTACCCGGCCGGGGCCTTGGTCTCCTGCCAGTAGTACCGGCCCGCGGGCAGCGGTCCGGCGTGGCAGCCGCCGTCCTGGTCGGTGGTGCAGGGCGCACCCACCTCGGTGTCACCGTCCGGCTGGAGGCCGTCCGTGCCGTTGCTCTCCCGCCAGAGCCGGAACTCCGCACCGGCCAGCGCCGCGCGGGTGTCCGCGTCGCGCTTGAGCAGGTGCAGGTAGCCGGGCAGCGGCCGGTCGACCACGGTGACGGCGTGCTCGGCCCGGGCGTTCTCGACGGTGAGCGTCAGCGGCCCGAAGACCGCCGGGTCCGGGAGCTGGTAGCCGACCGGGGCCGACACCTCCTGCCAGTAGTAGCTGCCGAGTTCGACCCCCGCCGTGCAGCGCCCGTCGGCGGGCGTCCGGCACTCCGCGCCCACCTTGGTGTCGGTGGCGGGCTGGAGGCCCGCCGTACCGTCGGTGTCCTTCCACAGCTGGAAGACCGCGCCGGAAAGCGCCTTCCCGTCGGGGTCGGTCTTCAGCACCGAGACCTCGCCCGGCGCGGGCCGGTCCACGACGGTGCTGGAGACTCCGGCCTCCGCGTTCTCGGCGGTCAGCGTCAACGGCCCGAACACGGCCGGGGCGGGCAGCAGGTAGCCCGCCGGGGCGGCCGTCTCCTGCCAGTAGTAGCTGCCCAGGCCCACGGTCGCGGCGCACTTGCCGTCCGCACCCGTGGTGCACTCCGCACCCACCTTGCTGTCGGTGGCCGGCTGGAGGCCGGAGGCACCGTCAGTGTCCTGCCAGAGCTGGAACTTGGCACCGGAAAGCGCCTTCCCCTCCGGGTCCGTCTTCAGCACCTGCACCCGGCCGGTGATCGGCTGGTCCACCACGGTGACGGTGACGCCCTGCCGTGCATTGGCGAGGGTGAGCGTCAGCGGGCCGGAGACCGGGTTGTCCGGCAGGCGGTAACCGGCCGGGGCCTGGATCTCCTCCCAGTAGTAGGTGCCGAGTTCGACGGTGGCGGCGCAGCGGCCGCCGCCGGTGGCGGTGCAGGGGGCGCCGGTCTTGGTGTCGGCGTCCTGCTGCAGGCCCTCGCGGGCGCCGCTCTCGCGCCACAGTTGGAACACCGCGCCGTCCAGGGGCTTGCCCTGCGGGTCGGTCTTCAGCACCGAGACCTCGCCCGGCGCGGGCCGGTCGACGACGGTGCTGGAGAGCCCGGCCTCCGCGTTCTCGGCGGTCAGCGTCAACGGCCCGAACACGGCCGGGTCGGGCAGCAGGTAGCCGTCGGGGGCGGCGGTCTCCTGCCAGTAGTAGCTACCGAGACCGACGGTCGCCGAGCAGCGGCCGTCCGCACCCGTGGTGCACTCGGCACCCACCTTGGTGTCCGTCGCGGGCTGGAGCCCTGCCACACCGTCAGCGTCCTGCCAGAGCTGGAACTTGGCGCCGGAAAGCGCCTTCCCGTCCGGATCGGTCTTCAGCACCGAGACCCGGCCGGTGATCGGCTGGTCGGTGACGGTGGCGGTGACGCCCTGGCGGAAGTTGTCGGCGGTGAGCGTCAGCGGGCCGAAGACCGCCGGGGCGGGCAGCAGGTAGCCGCTGGGGGCGGCAGTCTCCTGCCAGTAGTAGGTGCCCAGGCCCACGGTCGCGGCGCACTTGCCGTCCGCACCCGTGGTGCACTCCGTACCCACCTTGGTGTCCGTCGCGGGCTGGAGCCCGGCCGTACCGTCAGTGTCCTGCCAGAGCTGGAACTTGGCGCCCGCCAGCGGCTTGCCCTGCGGGTCGACCTTGGTGACGGAGACCGCGCCGGTCATCGGGCGGTCCACCACCGTGGTGCTGACGCCCGCACGGTAGTTGGCGGAGGTCAGCGTCAGCGGCCCGAAGACGGCCGGGTCGGGCAGCAGGTAGCCGGCCGGGGCGGCCGTCTCCTGCCAGTAGTACGTGCCCAGGCCCACGGTCTCGGCACAGGTACCGTCCGCGCCCGTGGTGCACTCCGCACCCACCTTGCTGTCGGTCGCGGGCTGGAGCCCGGCCGTACCGTCGGAGTCCCGCCACAGCTGGAAGACCGCGCCGGAAAGCGCCTTCCCGTCGGGGTCGGTCTTCAGCACCTGCACCCGGCCGGTCATCGGGCGGTCGACGGCGGTGGTGGTGACGCCCTGCCGGGAGTTGTCGACGGTCAGGACCAGCGGGCCGAAGACCGGGTTGTCGGGGAGCAGGAAGCCGTCGGGGGCCGCCGTCTCCTGCCAGTAGTAGGTGCCGGGGTCGACGGTCGCGGTGCAGATGCCGTCCGCACCGGTGGTGCACTCCGCACCCACCTTGGTGTCCGTCGCGGGCTGGAGCCCGGTCGTACCGTCGGAGTCCCGCCACAGCTGGAACTTCGCGCCCGCCAGGGACTGGCCCTCGGGGTCGGTCTTGTGGACGGTGACGCTGCCGGGCGCGGGGCGGTTGACCGCCGTCGCGGTGACGCCCTCGGTGGCGTTGGCCGCCGCGAGGGTGAGCGGGCCGAAGACGGCCGGGTCGGGCAGCAGATAGCCGTCGGGAGCCGCCGTCTCCTGCCAGTAGTACGTGCCCAGGCCCACGGTAGCGGCACACTTGCCGTCCGCACCCGTGGTGCACTCCGCACCCACCTTGGTGTCCGTCGCGGGCTGGAGCCCGGACACACCGTCAGTGTCCTTCCACAGCTGGAACTTGGCGCCGGAAAGCGCCTTCCCGTCCGGATCCGTCTTCAGCACCTGCACCCGGCCGGTGATCGGCCGGTCGACGGCGGTGGTGGAGAGGCCCGCGCGGTAGTTGTCGGCGGTGAGCACCAGCGGGCCGAACACATCCTGCTCGGGGAGCAGGTACCCCGCCGGGGCGGCGGTCTCCTGCCAGTAGTAGGTGCCCAGGCCCACGGTCGCGGCGCACTTGCCGTCCGCACCCGTGGTGCACTCCGCACCCACCTTGCTGTCCGTCGCGGGCTGGAGCCCGGACACACCGTCAGTGTCCTTCCACAGCTGGAACTTGGCGCCGGAAAGCGCCTTCCCGTCCGGGTCCGTCTTCAGCACCGACACCTGCCCGGTCATCGGCCGGTCGGTGACGGTGACGGAGACACCCGCGCGGAAGTTGGCGGAGGTCAGGTCCAGCGGGCCGAAGACCGCCGGGTCGGGCAGCAGGTACCCGGCCGGGGCGGCCGTCTCCTGCCAGTAGTAGCTGCCCAGGCCCACGGTGGCCGAGCAGCGGCCGTCCGCGCCCGTGGTGCAGGCGGAGTTGACCATGGTGTCGGGGGTGGCGCCGGCGGGCTGGAGGCCGGGGGTGCCGTTGCTCTCCTTCCAGAGCTGGAAGACGGCGCCGGGAAGCGCTTTCCCGTCCGGGTCGGTCTTGAGCACCGAGACCTGGCCGGTCATCGGCCGGTCGACGGCGGTGGTGGTGACGCCGGCCCGGTAGGTGTCCATGGTGAGGGCGAGCGGGCCGAAGAAGGGCTGGTCGGGCAGCAGGTAGCCGCCAGGGGCGGCGGTCTCCTGCCAGTAGTAGGTGCCGAGCGGGACGGTGGCGGTGCACTTGCCGTCGGCGCCGGTGGTGCACTCGGTGCCGACCTTGGTGTCGGTGCCGGTGTTGATGCCCGCGGTGCCGTCGGTGTCCTTCCACAGCTGGAACTTCGCCCCGGCCAGCGGGTTGCCCTGCGGGTCGGTCTTGGTGACCGTGACCGCGCCCTCGGGCTGGACGTAGCCGAAGTCGTAGGTGTGGTTGTTCTCGCCGGGGCCGCCGGTGACCAGGGAGATCTCCGGGTAGGTGCCGCCGGGCGGGACCTTGCCGTCGTTGTCGACGAAGTCGTTGCCGCCGGCGTCGGCCTTGGTGACGGTCCACTGGTACAGCGGGCCGCCGGGGGCGTAGTCGGCGGGCAGGTCGACCTTCACGGTGTACGCGGTGCGCGGCTTGAGGCCGCCGGTGACGTTGGTGTCGTCGAAGTAGTACTCGCCGCGGGCGGTGGTCTTCGTGGTGCCGACCACGGCGCCGTTCGCGTCGTAGAGCCGGACGGTGGCGCCGGGCACGGGCTTCTCGCCCGGGTCCTGGACGCCGTTGCGGTCGGTGTCGTACCAGACCCGGTTGCCGATCTGCAGCGGGGCCTCGTCGCACAGCACTTCCAGGTCGGCCATCGAGCCGCCCTTGCCGAAGGTGCTGGTGAGGCGGTTGCCCATCTGTCCGCCGGCGGGGCGGGTGCCGTCGCGGTTGGTGAACGCGGTGCCGCCGGTGTAGGTGGTGACGTCGTCGGGGTCCAGCGCGGAGGAGGCGATGGTGGTCTCGACCTTGGACAGCGCGATGCCGGAGAACAGCGCGTTCTGGTGGTAGGCGGTGCGCTGCTGGCCGTAGTAGCCCTGGCCGCGGGCGCCGGTCTTCCCGCAGCCGAGGTTCTCGGCCATCACGAAGGTGCCGTCGCCGGCGGCGCAGGCCCGGCTCATCCCGCCGCCCGCGGACGGGACCACGGTGGCGGGGCCGCCGGGGGTGATCGGCTGGAGGTGGCCGACCTGGTCGCCGAGGCGGTCGCGGAAGCTCAGGATCAGCGCGCCGTCGGTGTCGACCACGATGTCGGCGAGCATCGGCTCCGGGTTGGCGTAGTAGCCGGTCCCGCAGGCGGTGCCGTTCTGGGTGGTCGGGACGGTGTCCGACCAGGGGAACCAGCCCGCGCCCGCGCAGGGGGCGACGCTGTACGTCACGGGGCGCGGGTAGTCGAGCTTCTGGTCGAGGATCACGGGCCCGAAGGTGCCCGCGGCCGGGTCGAAGGTGCGCACCACGGCCCGCAGGTCGGCGGCCTTCTTGGTGGACTCGCCGGAGCAGACGCCGCCGACGTACACCACGCCGTCCTGGACGCCGAGGCCGTAGGGCCGCCAGTCGCCGTCGGCCGGGCAGGGGGTGCTCGGGCCGGGGATCGGGTAGACCGCCTTGGGGGCGGTGGCGCTGGTGACCGTCGCGTCGTAGCGGTAGAGCTGACGGTCCTTCAGATTGACGACGTACAGGTCCTTGCCGTCCTCGGAGACCTCGACGTCGCCGAGCGCCTCCTTGCCGACGGCGGGCGCGAACGCCAGGTCCATGTCGGTGGCGTAGTTGTGCGCGGTGGTCCCGGTGTTGGGGACGGTGGTGTACAGGGTGGTGGCGCCGGTGGCGCGGTCGGTCAGGTAGATGCCGCCCGGGCCACCGGGGCCGTACGCGGAGCCGCGGTGCGCGTGCGCGCCGCTGAAGATCCGCTTCTGCTGCTTGTTCCAGCCGATGCCGTAGACCGCGCCGGTCTGGGTCTTGGTCGCCAGGTCGGTGGTCTGGTTGTTGTCGCCGCGCGCGTTGTACGGGAAGGTCACCAGGGTGCGGGTCGCCGGGTCGGCCGGGGGGACCTCGGAGCGGATGCAGGCGGTGACCAGCGGGGCGTTCTTCTGGCAGTAGTCGCCGGGGTTCCACAGGCCGGTGGTGTAGGAGACCTTCTTCCCGCCGGAGAGGTCGACGAACTCCTCGGTGCTGCTCAGCCGGTTGGGCGCGCCGTCCAGGCCCTGCCGGTCGGCGAAGGCGGAGAACAGCACGCCGGGCTTCGGGTTGAGCACCTGGACGCGGTACTTGCCGCCGGTCAGGCCGCTGGCACCGGCGTTCAGGGTGACGGTGCCGTCGGCGGCGGTGGTGCCGTCGATGCTGGTGCCGGCGTCGTCGGTGAGGGTGACGGTGACCCCGCCCATGCCGGGTTCCAGCGCGGCGCCCTGCCAGAGGCCGTCGGCGGTGACCTTGCGCACCACCCGGACCGTCACCGCGCCGTCGCCGGCCTGCGCGCCGGCGGGTGCGGCCAGCGCGCCCAGGTAGCCGGCGCACAGGGCCAGGACGGTCGTGCCCGCGGCGAGTCTGCTGCGCCGGGGGGGCGGTGGCGCACCGCGCGCCGCGCCGTTGGAGGGAGCACCCATGGTGGAGTTCTCCGCCTTTCGATGAGGGGTCGGCGGCGGCGCCCACTGGCGCCGCCCACCTGTCCATCGGGCGGAAACCCCGGCCTGATCAGGTAAAGCGCTGGTATTTCATTCGCTCGGCGGTCAGCCGTGCGTACTCGCACCACCTTTGCCTGACGGATCGTCGGATCATCGACCCGCCGGAAGGGTTCAGGGCGCGATCGGCGGCCGGTACCCGGTGTCCGGCTCCGCCGGGCCCGCCGGCGGGTCGACGACCTCGCCCTGGACGATCTTCCCGTCGGGGCGGTGGATGCGCAGCTGCTCCTGCAGGCGCATCGCGTCGGCGAACCGGTCCGCGCCGACCGGGGCGGTGGAGCGCAGCACCGTGCCGGTGATCCGGCGGCCGAGGGCCCGCCACAGGGCGCGGGTCGGCGGCAGCAGGAACGTCACCGCGAGCAGGTCGGAGAGGAAGCCGGGGACGGTCAGCAGCACGCCCGCCAGCACCGTCATCGAGGTGCCGGTCTGCGGCTGGGCGGACTGCGGGTCCTTCGAGAGCTCGACGGCGGCCCGGAACGCCCGGGCCCCGGCGCGCTTGATCACCGTGCCGCCGAGGAACACGCCCGCGATCAGCAGGAGCAGGGTGGGGAACCAGCCGATCCAGCCGGCCACCACCGTGAGCAGCCAGATCTCCAGTACCAGCCAGGCGGCGATCAGCAGCGGGACACTGCGGGCGAGCCGCCCGCGGCGGGCCGGACGGGCCGGGGTTGCTTGCTGCGACACGGTACGAATCCACTCCGTCGTGGTGCTCTCCGCGGCGACCGGCGGTTCCGGCCGCGTTCCACGGCACCACCTGGCACAACGGGCTGCGGGGCCGCGGTGTTCCGCGACCCCGCCGTCCTCCCCGCCCGCTCCCCCGGGTCGGGGAAAAAGCCTCAGGCCGTCCGGCCGGCCCGGCGGCGGCGCACCGCGCCGGTCGCCGCGAAGGCGCAGGCCAGCAGGCCGCCGAGGGCGAGCGCCCACTCGGGTCCGGCGCCGACCTTGTCGGCGACGGTCCGGCCGTCGCGCAGCGGCACCACCGCGTTCAGCACCTGCTGGGTCATCTCGTCGGTGCGCTGCTCGACGGTGCCGTCGGGGGCGATCACCGCGGAGACGCCGCTGGTGGCGGCGATCAGCACCGCACGGCCGTGCTCGACGGCCCGCAGCCGGGACATCGCCAGCTGCTGCTCGGTCTGCCCGGTCCGGTTGTAGGTGGCGTTGTTGGTCTGCACGACCAGCACCCGGCCGCCCTGGTTGACGGTGTCGCGGACGATCTCGTCGTACGCCACCTCGAAGCAGATCACGTCGCCGATCCGGGCCGGGCCGAGCTGCATGACGCCGCTGCCGGTGCCGGGGTAGAAGTCCCGGGCGACCCGCTGCAGGCGGCTGATCACCTTGGACAGCTGCGCGCGGAACGGCACGTACTCGCCGAACGGCACCGGGTGCTGCTTGGTGTAGGACTCGCCGGGGCCGGAGGACGGGTCCCAGACGATGCCCTCGTTGCGGACGTGCTGGGTGTCGGGGCCGTCGACCAGCGCGCCGACCAGGGTGGGCACGCCGACGGCCTTGACCGCCCGGTCGATCCGGGCGTACGCCGCGGGGTCGCTGAACGGGTCCAGGTCGGAGGCGTTCTCCGGCCAGATCACCACGTCGGGCTTGGCGGCCTTCCCGGCGGCGACGTCGGCGGCGAGCTGCTCGGTGGCGCCGGCGTGGTTGTTGAGCACCTCCATGGGCCGGCCCAGGAAGTCCATGCCGGGGCGGTCCACGTTGCCCTGGACCAGGGCGACCTTCACGGTGTCGGCGGCGGCGGTGCGCACCGGCACGGCGTAGCCGACCAGGGCGAGCGCGACCGCGCCGACCGCGCCGACGGGGGCGCGCCACGGCAGGTCGGTCCCGTCCTGCCGGGCCCGCAGCAGGGCGAGCACGGCCCAGGCCAGCAGGGTGCCGCCGGCGGCGACCGCGAAGGTGACCAGCGGGGCGCCGCCGAGCGCCGCGAGCGGGGTGTAGGGGCTGGCGGTGTTGGCGAACGCCAGGCGGCCCCACGGGAAGCCGCCGAACGGCAGCCGGTCGCGGGCCCACTCCTGGGTGACCCAGAGCATCGCCGCCCACAGCGGCCAGCCGCGCAGCCGGGAGGTCAGGGCCAGGCAGGCGCCCATCGCGGCCAGGAACAGCGCCTCGATCAGCGACAGGCCCACGGTGGCGTCCCAGCCGACCGGGCGCAGCCAGGACAGCAGCACCACGAAGAACGGGACGCCGAAGGCGAATCCGAGCCAGCCGCCGTGCCGGGCGGTGCGGCCGCGGGTGAGCAGCGTCAGCCCGGCCACCGCGAGGACCGACAGCGGCCAGGCGTCGAACGGCGGGAACGCGAGGGCCAGCGCCGTGCCGCCGAGCGCGGCCAGCCCGGTGCGGCCCCACCAGCCCCGGCGGCCGCCCCGCGTCCGCGCCGGCGGCTCGGACTTCTCCTCCGCCACCGGCTGCTCCTGCGATACGGGCAGTGCCACCTGCGCACCACCTCTCTGGGGGATCACCCCGCGCGGGCGGGGATCGGACTCGTTCGACGTCCTCCGAAAGGTACAGCACTCCCGAGCGGGTGTTCCCGGGCCGCCGGCGTGCTACCGCTCGTACACGGTGCGGCCGCGGACGACGGTGCGCAGGCAGGTGGGGAGGGGTGCGCCCGGGGTGAGGTCGGGCAGGCCGGGGGTGCCGGAGCGGGGGTCGGTGGACCAGCCGGCGACCCGGGAGTCGGGGGCCTGGACGACCAGGTCGGTGGTGGCCCAGATCGCGTAGGAGGCGATCGCGCCGGGCACCAGGACGCCGTCCTGGTCGTGGCCGAGGGCGCGGTGGCCGCCGCGGGTGTGGGCGGTGAACGCGGCCCGGACCGAGATCCGGTGCTCGGGGGTGCGGTGGAAGGCGGCGGCCCGGACGGTGCCCCACGGGTCGAGCGGGGTGACGGGGGCGTCGGAGCCGAAGGCGAGCGGGACGCCGGTGCGCAGCATGGCGGCGAACGGGTTGAGGGCGGCGGCGCGTTCGGCGCCGAGCCGGGCCGCGTACATGCCGTCGGGGCCGCCCCAGGCGGCGTCGAAGGCGGGCTGGACGGAGGCGGTGAGGCCGAGTTCGGCGAAGGCGGCCAGGGTCTCGGGCGTCAGGGCCTCGGCGTGCTCGACCCGGTGGCGCAGGGCGCGGACCCGGTCGGCGCCGAGCTTGTCGGCGGCGGCCCGGACGCCGTCGACGACGGCGGTGATCGCGGCGTCGCCGATGGCGTGGAACCCGGCCTGCAGGCCGGCCTCGGTGCAGGCGGTGACGTGTTCGGCGACCTGATCGGCCGTCAGGTAGGCGACGCCGGTGTGCGGGGCGTCGGTGTAGGGGTCGTGCAGGCAGGCGGTGCGGGAGCCGAGGGCGCCGTCGACGAACAGGTCGCCGCCGGCGCCGGCCGCGCCGAGGCGCTGCGCGGTGGCGACGCCCGCGGGGCCGAGTTCGCCCCAGTAGCCGTGCACCTCGGGGCCGGGGGTCTCGGCGGCGAGGGCGAGCAGCGCGGCGAGGTCCTCGGCGGAGGAGATCTGCGGGCCGGCGCACTCGTGCAGGGCACCGATGCCGAGTTCGGCGGCGCGGCGCAGGGTGGCGAGCTGGGCGGCGCGGCGCTGTCCGGGGGTGAGGTGGGCGAGGGCGGCGACCCGGACGGCGTGGTGGGCGTCCCGGGTGAGCGGCTGCTCGGGGTGGTGCCCGGCGGTGTCGGCGAGGCCGGGGACGAGGGCCCGCAGCGCGCTGGTGGCGAGTGCGGAGTGGACGTCGGTGCGGGAGAGGTAGAGCGGGGCGCCGCCGGCCGCGGCGTCGAGTTCGGCGAGCGAGGGGGCGCGGCCCTCGGGCCAGTTGGTCTCGTCCCAGCCGTGGCCGATCAGCACGCCCCCGGCGGCGGTGGCCTCGGAGCGCTCGGCGCAGAAGGCGGCGATCCGGGCCAGGGCCTCGGGGAGCGAGGCGCAGTCGGTGAGGTCGAGCCCGGTGAGGGCGAGGCCGGTGGCGGTGGCGTGCACGTGGGCGTCGACGAACGCGGGGGTGACCAGGGCGCCGTCCAGTTCGACGATCTCGTCGGCGCCGTCGGCGTACGCCTCGGCGGCTCCGTCGCTGCCGACCCAGGCGACGTGCCCGCCCTCGACCAGCATGGCGGTGGCGAAGGGGTCGGCGGGGCTGTAGACGTTGCCGCCGCGCAGCAGGACGGTCCGGGGGGTGCGTTCGGTCATGGCGTCCAGTCTCGCACTCCGGACGGCGGCCTCAGAGCTTCGGGGGGCGGGCCTCGTAGGGGGTGGAGAGGACCACGGTGGTGCGGGTGGAGACGCCGGCGGCGGTGCGGATGCGGGCGAGCAGGTCCTCCAGGTCGCCGGGGCCGGGGACCCGGACCTTGAGGATGTAGTTCTCGTCGCCGGCGACGCTGTGGCAGGCCTCGATCTCGGGGAGGCCCTCCAGCCGCTCGGGGGTGTCGTCGGGCGAGCTGGGGTCGAAGGGCTTGACCGAGATGAACGCCGTCAGCGCGAGGTTGACGGCCTCGGGGTCGACGATCGCGGTGTAGCCGCGGATGACGCCGCGCTGTTCGAGGCGGCGCACCCGCTGGTGCACGGCCGAGGTGGACAGGCCGGTGGCCTTGCCCAGGTCGGTGTAGCTCATCCGTCCGTCCTGCAGCAGCAGCTGGACGATGCGCTGGTCGAGTTCCTCCACGAGTCGTCAACCTACTCGATCGGGGCGGGGCTGTGCAGACAGCTCACCAGGGGGGCGCATCCGGGGGGCACATGCCAACGGAATGTGGCGAGGAACACAGGACGTGCATCACCGTGCGCCGGAGCGCAGGATTATGAGGTCCCGTCAGGGGGAAGTGCTGCTGGTGGCCCGGACAACGAGAGACTCCGGCCCGATTCCGAGGGGGATCAATGCCTTCCACCGACCAGCGTTCCGACGTCGAGGAACCCGGCGCGTCCGAGCCGTCCTTCGGGGCGGACCCGGGCGCGGCCGACGCCTGGGACACCGTCCGGGTGCACTGCCCGGCGTGCGACCGCCCGATCGCCCTGATCGGGGACGAGGAGCGCCTGCCCCAGCACGCGGTGCTGACCTCCGCGTGGAACCCCTTCCAGCCCGCCATCTGCCCGGGCACCGGCGCCCCCACGGCCGAGCTGCCGGAGTGCGAGGAGTCCGCGGCGCCGGACGGCCCGGACAACCTGGTGGCGCTGCCCGGCAAGCTGGACTGGCGCACCCAGCCGTTCTCGCACGCCGGTGCCCACCGCGCGGTGCGCGCCCTGGTGCCCGCCCAGCGCGACCGCCGCGCGGCCTGACCGCAGCGGGGCACCGCAGCCGGGGCACGACGCCCGGAGAGACCGCGCCCGGGGACGACGCCCGGGCCGCCGGCCCGGCCCGCGTACGCTGGCCGGATGACCGACCCCTCCCCCGAGCCGGCCGACCTGGCCGCGCTCGCCGCGGCACTGCGCGCGCTGCCGCCCTCGCTGGGCCCGGTGCGGCTGGTCGCCGTGGACGGCTACGCCGGGTCGGGCAAGACCACGTTCGCGGGCCGGCTGGCGGCGGCGCTCGGCGGCGCGCCCGTGCTGCACCTGGACGACCTGGCGACCCACCGGAAGCCGTTCGGCTGGGTGGAGCGGCTGCGCGCGCAGGTGCTGGAGCCGCTGGCCTGCGGCGAGCGGGCCCGGTACGAGGTGTACGACTGGGTGGCGGGCGCCTTCGGTGCGTCCGCCGAGCTGCCGCCCGCGCCGGTGGTGCTGCTGGAGGGGGTGGGCGCGGGCCGGCGCGCGGTGCGCCCCGTGCTGGCCGCGCTGCTGTGGATGGAGCTCGACCGGGCGGCCGCGCGGGCCCGCGGGGAGGAGCGGGACGGTCCGGAACTGGCCGACTTCTGGGCGGATTGGGCGCGCGCCGAGGAGGCGCACTTCGCCGCCGATCCGAGCCGTCCGCACGCCGGTGCGCGGGTCGACGGGATCACCGGGCGGATCGTCGGGAGCACCCTCAGTGAACCGTTTCAGGTGGTCTTGACCTGCGACGTCGCCAGGATCTAAGTTCTGCGTGTCGCGGAAATCAGTTGAATCCGCAACCACAGACACGGCGTCTCCGGTTTGTTCCCCCGTGAGCCGGAGACGCCGTTCCCCCTTCCCCGACGGTCCGGATCGCGCCGCCGAGCGCGTCAACACCCGATCGTCTCGCGCCATTTGGGCGGCGCGGCACCCTTACGGATCAGCCCCGCGCCGGTACCATGCCACGCAGGCGCGCATGTGCGTCCGCGAGGGTCTGGCGGGGGGCGTCAGTGACGGTGGAGAGTTCCGGCGGCGGCAACGGGCCCGCCGCCGCGGGTCCGCATCCGGAGGCCGACCGGGCCTGGACGCGCGCCATGGACGCGTACACGGCCGGTTCCTACGCGCGGGCCGAGGAGGAGTTCCGGGCCGCGGTCTACACCGACCCGGGCATGGCGGACGCCTGGCTGGGCCTGCACGCGCTGCGCAGCGACACCGCGGGCGCGCTGCTGGCGATGCAGCGGCACCGGGCCAGGTTCGGCGAGCAGCGCGAGCGGCACCGGCGGCCGCTCAGTTCCTGGTACTGGCTGGGCTGGTGGGTGCAGCCGGTGCTGGAGACGCCGCAGGACCTCGCGCTCGCGCACGCCTCGCACTGGCTGGACGGCCGCCACCTGGCCGAGCTGGAGCAGGCCCTGACGGAGTGTCCGCCGCCGGAGCGCGAGCCCGCGGTGCGCTTCCTGCACGCCTGCCGCTCCTACCTGATGAAGGACTGGGAGCAGCTGATCCGGGACACCGACCGCCTGCTCGACGACCCGGTGCTCGGCATCGAGGCCGGCCTGTTCGCGGGCATGGCCCGGGTCCGGCTCGACATGTGCGCGCAGGCGCAGCGTCCGCTGGCCGCCTCGCTGGCGCGCTGCCGCTCCGAGCAGCCGCAGCGCAAGGAGCTGCGGTACTGGCTGGGCCGGGCGTACGAGGGCGCGGGCCGCAGCGCGGCGGCGCTGCCGCTGTACCGGGCGGTGCACCGGGCCGACCCGGCGTTCATGGACACCGCGCAGCGGCTGGCGGCGATCTCCGAGGACGGGCTGCTGGACGGCGCCGGGTACGGCGAGTACCGGGGCACCGCGCCGGAGGCCGGGGCGCCGTTCGAGGAACTGCCGCTCGACGGGGCGCCGTTCGAGGACGCGCCGTACGACGGGGCGCCGTACGACGGAGCGCCGTACGACGGGGAGCCGGAGCCGGACGGGGCCGGGCCGGAGCGGGTCCAGGAGGTCGGCGAGGCGTACGGGGGCGAGCCGTTCGGCGCGGAGCCGCGCGGCGGCGGAAGACCCGAACGGGCCGCGGGGGCCTCGCCGTTACCGCTGCGGCTGGGCAACTGGCCCGGGGCGGCGGCGATCCCGGCGGTGGGGCCGAACCCGGCGCCGGCCGCCCGGCTGGAGCTGGACCAGGCACTGGCGGAGCTGGAGGCGATGGTCGGCCTGGACCCGGTGAAGCGTCAAGTGCGGGCGCTGTCGGCCCAGTTGCGGATGGCCCGGCTGCGCGCGGACCGCGGGCTGCCGGTGCAGCCGCCGAAGCGGCACTTCGTGTTCTCCGGCCCGTCCGGCACCGGCAAGACCACGGTGGCGCGCATCCTCGGCCGGGTGTTCCACGCCCTCGGCCTGCTCTCCGGCGACCACCTGGTGGAGGCCCAACGGGCCGACCTGGTGGGCGAGTTCCTGGGCCAGACGGCGGTGAAGGCGAACGAACTGATCGACTCGGCGCTGGACGGCGTGCTGTTCATAGACGAGGCGTACTCGCTGGCCAACTCCGGCTACAGCAAGGGCGACGCGTACGGCGACGAGGCGCTGCAGGTGCTGCTGAAGCGGGCCGAGGACAACCGGGACCGGCTTGTCGTCATCCTCGCGGGGTATCCGGAGGGCATGAACCGACTACTGGCGACGAACCCGGGCCTGAACTCCCGCTTCACCACCCGGGTCGACTTCCCCTCCTACCGGCCGGCCGAACTCGCGGAGATCGGCCAGAAGTTGGCGCTGGTCGACGGCGACGCGTGGGACGTGGACGCGACCGAGGAGCTGTCCTCGATCTGCGCGCACGTGGTCGCCGAGGGCTGGATCGACCGCCTCGGCAACGGCCGCTTCGTCCGCACCCTGTACGAGAAGTCGTGCGCCTACCGGGACCTGCGGCTCTCCGGGCAGCACGGCGTGCCCTCCCGGGAGGACCTGGCCACCCTGCGGCTGCCGGATCTCCTCCAGGCGTACGGCGAACTGATCGACGGCCGTCAGTGACGGGCGATAGCGTTCCGCGCGAGGGTCGGGCGCAGGACCCGGCCCCGCGAGAAGGAGCGACCGTGCGTCGTCGTGTGCCCTGGTACATATCCCTGCCGATCACCCTGGCGGTGATCGCTGCGCTGTTCCTCGGCGCCGCGAACCTCGGCTGGCTGCCGGGCCTCACCAGCCCGTTCGAGGAGAAGACCGTCGACCGGAGCCAGCCGGTGGTCCTCAAGTCGGTGCAGAACATGAGCCGTTACACCGCGGCCACCGGCAACTTCCAGGTCATCGTCGACCTCGCCAACGAGGCCAAGTTCCTGCCGTCCGCCCTGCTCGGCACCCGCAGCCTGTACGTCGGCGCGGGCACCGTCGGCGCGTACGTGGACCTCGGCAAGCTCGGCCCGGACTCGGTCAAGGTCTCCGAGGACCGGCGGACCGCGACCATCGTCATCCCGCACGCCCAGCTCGCCGA
This sequence comes from Kitasatospora sp. NPDC088134, assembly GCF_044741705.1. Lineage (NCBI taxonomy): Bacteria > Bacillati > Actinomycetota > Actinomycetes > Kitasatosporales > Streptomycetaceae > Kitasatospora > Kitasatospora sp. NPDC088134. The sequence goes on from NZ_JBIUTD010000026.1 coordinate 104,114, forward strand.
CGCCGCGCTGGACGTCAAGAAGTCCTACATGTACTCGCAGGAGCGCGGCCTGTTCGACCGGTTCGGGGACTTCTTCTCCTCGGACAGCAGCTCCGAGGACCAGCACAAGGTCGAGCTGCTCGCCGTCGACAAGATCCAGAAGGCCGCCAAGGACACCGAGTTGACGGTCACCGCCGAGAACAACACCAAGGCGATGCTGACCGGCCTGCTCGGCTCGCTCGGCTTCACCTCGGTAACCGTCAGCGTGGCCTGAGCAGCGCCTCCGGCCGGGCCGGGCGCGCTCGGAGCGGCCGGGGCGGGCGACAGTATGCTGGGCCCATGGCCCTGCCGTCGCCCGCCCCGGCCCTGGTCCGGACGGTGCGGCGGACGCTCGCCGAGTCCCGGTACCTGCTGACGGCGGCGCCGCCGGCCGTCCTCTCCCCCGTGTTGCCGGCCCGGGTCGCCGGCGGCGGCACGGTCTTCGACCCCCAGGTGGTGGCCGGGCTGCTCACCGGCCGGCGGGCCGACCCGCTGGCCGCGCCGACGCCCCGCGAACGCGAACTGCTCGGCCTGATGGCCGAGGGCCACTCGAACGCGGCGATCGCCCGCCGCCTGGTGCTGTCCCCCAGCGCCGTCGAGAAGCACATCGGCAACGTCTTCGCCGAGCTCGGCCTCCCGCCGGACGCCTCCCAGCACCGCCGGGTCCGCGCCGTGCTGACCTACCTGGGCGCCTGACGGGCCGTCACCAGCCGCCCCGGAAGAACGCCAGCAGGGCCGGGGCCGGGTCGGCGGCGACACCGGTGTTGGCGGTGGCGAGGCCCGCGAAGCCCGCGGCGAGCAGGGCGCAGGCGACGGTGGTGGCGGTGGCGAGGCGGCGGGCCCGGCGGGCAGCGCGCCGCGCAGGTCGCCGGGGTCGACGAGGGCGCCGGGCAGCAGGACGAAGGCGAGCAGGAAGAGGGCCGCGAGCGCGGCGGGCAGGCGGGTCCGGCGTGCGGTGGTCGTCATGCGGACGACGATGCCGCGCGCCGGGCGGCCGGTCACTGCGGTGCGCCACCCGGTGGGGGTGTGGCAGGCCACATCCCCACGCGGGGAACGCGGGGACTCAGCGCGCGGCGGCCGCCGGAGGCCGGTGGTCGGGGTCGTGGACCTCGCCGACCAGCTCCTCCAGGACGTCCTCCAACGCGACCAGGCCGAGCTGGCGGCCGTCGGCGTCGACCACGGCCGCCAGGTGGGCGGCGGCGCGGCGCATCGCGGCGAGTGCGTCGTCCAGCGGCAGCCCGGCCCGCAGGACGGTGATCGGCCGCCACAGCCGGGCCGGGATCGGCGCGGCGAGGTCGTCGGCCTCCAGCGAGTCCTTGACGTGCAGGTAGCCGAGGACGGTGCCCTGCTCGTCGGCGATCGGGAAGCGCGAGAAGCCGGTGCGCACGGCGAGCCGCTGGATCTCCTCGCCGGTGACCTCGCGGCCGACGGTGACCAGCTGCTCGGGGTCGAGCAGCACCTCGGTGACGGGGCGGCTGCCCATCTCCAGGGCGTCCGCCAGGCGTTCGCGGCGGCTGTCCTCCAGCAGTCCGGCCTCGCCGGAGTCGGCGAGCATCAGCAGCAGCTGCTCGCTGGTGGCGACCGAGTCGACCTCGTCCTTCGGCTCGACCCGGAACAGCCGCAGCACGCCGTTGGCGAAGGCGTTCAGGAAGGCGATGAACGGGGCGAGCCAGCGGGCCAGCCGGTCCAGCGGGGGGCCGAGCAGGAGCGCGGCCTTCTCCGGGCCGGCCAGGGCCAGGTTCTTCGGCACCATCTCGCCGATCACCATGTGCAGGAACACCACGATGGCGAGCGCGACGGCGTAGCTGAGCGGGTGCATCGCCGAGTCGGGGACGCCGAGCGCGTGGAAGACCGGCTCCAGCAGGTGCGCGATGGTGGGTTCGGCGAGCGCACCGAGCAGCAACGAGCAGACGGTGATGCCGAGTTGGGCGGCGGCCAGCATCGCGGAGACGTTGGACAGCGCGTGCAGCACGGTGCGGGCGCGCTTGTCGCCGGCCTCGGCGAGCGGTTCGATCTGGCTGCGGCGCACCGAGATGACGGCGAACTCGGCGCCGACGAAGAAGGCGTTGCCGAGCAGCAGGAGCAGGGCGAAAGCGAGTTGCAGGGCGCTCATCGGGTGCCGTCCTGGTCGTGTCGGTCGTCCTCGGGGACCCGGCGGACCTCGACCCGGCTGGTGCGGTGCCGGTCGACCGCGGTGACGGTCAGTTCCCAGCCGGGCAGGTGGGCCTGCTCGCCGACGGCGGGGAGCTTGCCGAGCAGGTCGGCGAGCAGGCCGCCGAGGGTCTCGTAGGGGCCGTCGGGGGCGTGCAGGCCGATCCGGTCGAGCTGGTCGAGCCGGGCCCGGCCGTCGGCGTCCCAGACCGGCAGGCCGTCGCGCGGGGCGAGCGGGCGCAGGTCGGGGGTGTCGGCGGGGTCGTGCTCGTCCTGGACCTCGCCGACCACCTCCTCGACGATGTCCTCGATGGTGGCGACGCCGGCGGTGCCGCCGTACTCGTCGACCACGACGGCCATCGGTTCGCGGCCGCGCAGCAGGTCGAGGAGGCGTTCGGCGGGCATGGTCTCGGGGACCAGCAGCGGCGGGGCGGCGAGGTGGCGGACCTTGGTGTGGTCGCGGCGCTCGGCGGGGACGGCGAGGGCGTCCTTGAGGGTGACGGTGCCGGTGACCTCGTCGAGGTTGTCGGCGTACACCGGGAAGCGGCTGAAGCCGGTGGCCCGGGTCAGGTTGACCACGTCGCCGGCGGTGGCGTCCTCCTGGAGCGCGGCGACGTCGATCCGCGGGGTCATCACGGACTCCGCGGTGAGCTCGCCGAGGCCCAGGGTGCGGACGAACAGCGTCGCGGACTGCTCGTCCATGGCGCCGGCCCGGTAGGAGTGCCGGGCCAGCGAGAGGAGTTCGTCGGGGGTGCGGGCGTGGTCGAGCTCCTCCTGCGGTTCGACGCCGAAGGCCCGGACGATCCGGTCGGCGGAGCCGTTGAGGAAGGAGATCAGCGGCCGGCAGGCGGCGGAGAACGCGCGCTGCGGGCCGACCACGGCGTAGGCGACCTGGACCGGCCGGGAGATCGCCCAGTTCTTCGGGACGAGTTCGCCGATCACCATCTGCAGGACGGTGGCCAGCACCAGGCCGACCGCGACCGCGGTGCCGCGGGCGGCGGAGTCGGGCAGGCCGACGCCGGTGAAGACCGGGCCGAGCAGGGTGGAGAGCGCCGGTTCGGCGAGCATGCCGACCACCAGCGAGGTGATGGTGATGCCGAGCTGGGCGCCGGAGAGCTGGAAGGACAGTCGGCGCAGGGCCTTGTCGAGGCTCTTGGCGCGGCGGTCGCCGCCGGCCGCGGCGCGTTCGACGGTGCCGCGGTCGGCGGTCACGAAGGCGAACTCGGCGGCCACGAACAGGCCGTTGGCGAGGATGAGCAGGAAGGCCGCGAGCAGCAGGAGCCAGGCGGTGGTCATCGGGCCGCCCGCCTTCCCCGGCTGGAAACGTGCATGGCGGCGCGGGTACTACCGGACGGATCGTCCATCGAGGGGAGGTGTCACTCCTCTGGTCGCGGGTGGACGCGGCGGGCCGGACACACGAGTGGGCTTTGCCGCGGTTTTACCAGCGTAGACGATACCCGAACGGTTCCGGGATCTTGTTCGACCCGCCCGTTCGGTGGCGTGTCCGGTGCACGTGTCCGGTGCGCGCGGTCGGTTTCGCGGACGGCGGGACCGGTCCCGGGGGAGGCGGCGGGGGTCAGTCGCGGGCGGCGGCGCCGCGCTCCTCGACCAGGTCGCGCAGGGCGCGGGCGGCCCGGACGGCCTGCTCGCGGCCGCCGCCGGGCTGGATGCCGACGGCGGCCAGCGCGGTGCCGTCGGCGAGGTCGAGCGTCACCCAGGGGTCGCCGGCCCGGAAGTTGACCCGGACCACCTCGGCCCAGGACAGCCGGCGGCTGCGGACGAAGTTGACCACGGTGAGGCCCGCGTCGTCGGCGACCACCTTGGGACGGGCCAGCATCGCGCCGACCGCGGCGAACAGCAGGCCGGAGCAGACCATCATCACCCGGTCGTTGAACTGCCAGTTCTCCGGCAGCGCGACGGCGAGCACGGTGAACAGCACCACCAGCACGGCGCACAGCGTGTACAGCACCGCGCGGTTGCGGCGCGGCGCCCAGGTGACGGGGAGGGCGGCGGCGGGTGCGGGCACGGACACGGGTGGCTCCAGAACGGGGTGGGAGCCGCGCGGCCCCCACCCGTGGGGTCGATCGGGATCAATCGGGATCGATCGGGAATCGGTCAGAGGCGGCAGGCGTGGATGTTGGTGACCAGGATGGCCCGGGCGCCGATCGCCCACAGGTCGTCCATGATCCGCTGCGCCTCCTTGCGGAGCACCATCGAGCGGACCGCGACCCAGCCCTCGGTGTGCAGCGGGGAGACGGTCGGGGACTCCAGGCCGGGGGTGAGGGCGACGGCGTCGGAGACCTTCTCGGCCCGGATGTCGTAGTCCATCAGCACGTAGCGGCGGGCCACCAGGACGCCCTGCAGGCGGCGCAGGAACTGGTCGACGCCGGCGTCCTCGCCCGCGCCCTTGGGGCGGATCACCACGGCGTCCGAGACCATGATCGGGTCGCCGAACACCTCCAGGCCGGCGTTGCGCAGGCTGGTGCCGGTCTCCACCACGTCGGCGATCGCGTCGGCCACGCCCAGGTGGACGGCGGTCTCGACGGCGCCGTCCAGCTTGGTGACGGTGGCCTTCACGCCGTGCTCGGCGAGGTGCTGCTCGACCAGCCCGGTGTAGGAGGTGGCGATCCGCAGGCCCTCCAGGTCGCGGACGTCGGCGAGCGGCACGCCGACCGGCTTGGCGAACCGGAAGGTCGAGCCGGCGAAGCCGAGCGCGAGCACCTCCTCGGCCTCCGAGGCGGAGTCCAGCAGCAGGTCGCGGCCGGTGATGCCGACGTCGAGCCGGCCGGAGCCGACGTAGACGGCGATGTCGCGCGGGCGCAGGAAGAAGAACTCGACCTGGTTGTCGGGGTCGACCAGGACGAGTTCCTTGGCCTCCTTGCGCTGCCGGTAGCCGGCCTCATGGAGCATCTCCGCCGCGGGACCCGAGAGCGAACCCTTGTTGGGGACGGCGATGCGGAGCATGAGTGGCGAACCCTTCGCGTTGGCGAGCAATGGAGGTGGGACTAGAGGTACTTGTAGACGTCTTCGAGCGTCAGCCCGCGGGCGATCATCATCACCTGGACGTGGTACAGGAGCTGCGAGATCTCCTCGGCGGCCTCGGCCGGGGACTGGTACTCGGCGGCCATCCAGACCTCGGCGGCCTCCTCGACGACCTTCTTGCCGATCGCGTGCACGCCCTGCTCGACCAGCTGGGCGGTGCGGGAGGTCGCGGGGTCGCCGGTGGCGGCCTTCTGCTGGAGCTCGGCGAAGAGCTCCTCGAATGTCTTGGAAGCCATGATGTCCTCACCTTACGGGGTGCGGGCTGACGGACGGTAAACGGTTCCGCACCGTGGACAGTCCGGTGGACAGCCACGGTGCGAACCCGGCCCGGACCGGCCCCGACCGTGGGGCGACGGCGGGGCGGTCGCGGCCCGGTCGTGGCCCGGTCGTGGGGCAGCCGTGGGGCGGTCAGCCCTGCGGGGCGGCGGCCTCGCGCAGCGCGGCGGCGGTGGCGACGGCCGCGGTGACCGCCTCGTGGCCCTTGTCCTCGGCGGAGTCCGGCAGGCCGGCCCGGTCCAGCGCCTGCTGCTCGGTGTCGCAGGTCAGCACGCCGAAGCCGACCGGGACGCCGGTGTCCACCGACACCTGGGTCAGGCCGAGGGTGGCGCCCTGGCAGACGTAGTCGAAGTGCGGGGTGCCGCCGCGGACCACCACGCCGAGGGCGACCACGGCGTCGTAGCCCTGCGCGGCCAACCGCTTGGCGGCGACCGGCAGTTCGAAGGTGCCGGGGACCCGGACCACGGTCGCCCCGTCGATGCCGAGTTCCTTCAGGGCGCGGTGCGCGCCGTCCAGCAGGCCGTCCATCACCTGCTGGTGCCACTGCGCGGCGATCACCGCGACCTTCAGGTCGGCGCAGTTCTGCGGGGACAGGACGGGGGCTCCGTGGCCGGCCATGGCTGCTTCCTCTTTCCGGTGGTACGCGTTTCCGGTGGTACGTGTTTCCGGTGGTGCGTGGGCTTGCTGGGCGGGGTGGTCAGCTGTTCTCGTCGTCGAGCCACGGCAGGTCGTGGCCCATCCGGTCGCGCTTGGTGCGCAGGTAGCGCAGGTTGTGCTCGCCGGCGGCGGTGGGCAGCGGGCGGCGGGCGGTGACCTTGAGGCCGTGCTCGGTGAGCGCGGCCTGCTTGGCCGGGTTGTTGCTGAGCAGGGTGAGCGAGCGGACGCCCAGGTCGGTGAGCATCTGCGCGCCGATCGAGTAGTCGCGGGCGTCGGCGGGCAGGCCCTGGTCGAGGTTGGCGTCGACGGTGTCGCGGCCCTGCTCCTGGAGCTGGTAGGCGCGCAGCTTGTGGGCCAGGCCGATGCCGCGGCCCTCGTGGCCGCGCAGGTACAGCACCACGCCGCGGCCGGCCTCGGCGACGGCGGCCAGCGAGGCCTGCAGCTGCGGGCCGCAGTCGCAGCGCAGCGAGCCGAACACGTCGCCGGTCAGGCACTCGGAGTGCAGCCGGACCAGCACGTCCTCGCCGTCGGGCAGTCGGCCGTCGGCGTCCAGGCCGCCGGCCACCAGGGCCAGGTGCTCGATGCCGTCGATCGTGCCGCGGTAGCCGACGGCGGTGAACTCGCCGTGCTCGGTGGGAAGTTGTGTGACGGCGGCGCGGTCGACGTGCAGTTCGGTGCGGCGCCGGTAGGCGATCAGGTCCTCGATCGAGATGATCGCCAGGCCGTGTTCGCGGGCGAAGGCGTGCAGCTCGGGCAGCCGGGCCATGGTGCCGTCGTCGTTGACCACCTCGGCGATCGCGCCGGCCGGCGGCAGCCCGGCCAGGCGGGCCAGGTCGACGGCGGCCTCGGTGTGGCCGGGGCGGACCAGCACGCCGCCGTCGACGGCGCGCAGCGGGAAGACGTGCCCGGGGCGGGTCAGGTCGGCGGGCGCGGTGCCGGCCGAGGCGAGCAGCCGGACGGTGCGGGCCCGGTCGGCGGCCGAGATGCCGGTGGAGACGCCGTCGCGGGCGTCGACGGAGACGGCGTAGGCGGTGCCCTTGCGGTCCTCGTTGACCCGGGTCATCGGCGGGAGCCGGAGCCGGTCGAGCTCCTCGCCGGTCATCGGGGCGCAGATCACGCCGGAGGAGTACCGGACGGTGAAGGCCATCAGCTCGGGCGTGGCGGCGGAGGCGGCGAAGACGATGTCGCCCTCGTTCTCCCGGTTCTCGTCGTCGACCACGATGACGGCGCGGCCGAGGGCGATGTCGGCGACGGCCCGCTCGACCGGGTCGAGGGCGAGCGGTTCGACCGTGGTGCTGCTCATGCTGCGACTCCCTTGGTGAGCGTGCCGGTGCGGACGGTGCGGGCCTTCGTCCACCAGCTGACCAGGCCGGCCAGCACGAGGAAGAAGTAGACGGTGAAGGTGAGCGCGGTGAAGGTGTAGCCGTGCTGGTAGGCGTAGGGGACGCCGACCAGGTCGACGGCCAGCCAGGCGAACCAGAACTCGACCCAGCCGCGGGCCTGCGCGTACATCGCGGCGAGCGTGCCGACGAAGATGTAGGCGTCGAACAGCGGGGCCCAGGACAGGTTCGGGAAGGCGTGGAACAGGGCGGCGACGGCGGCGGTGCCGGCCGCGGTGGCGCCGATCAGCACCGCCCGCTCGCGGGTGGTGGCGAAGCGGACCTCGACGCCGCCGGTGTCGCGGCGGCCGCGGCTCCACTGGGCCCAGCCCCAGAGAGCGGTGACCACCACGACGACCTGCTTGCCGATCAGGCCGGGCACGTGGCCGCCGAGGAAGGCGGTGATCAGGACGGCGCCGGCCAGCAGCTGGGCGGGCCAGGTGAGGACCGAGCGGCGCCAGCCGAGGGCGAGCGCGGTCAGGCCGATCAGGTTGCCGGTCATGTCGGCGACCTTGACGGTCTCGCCGAAGGCCTGGAACGTCAGTTCTCCGAAGGAGCTCACTTGTTTCCCCCCAGGGTGTCGGGCAGCGCGCGGGTGTCGAGCAGCCGCTCCACGTACTTGGCGAGCACGTCCACCTCGAGGTTGACCGGCTCGCCGACCTGCTTGGCGCCGAGCGTGGTCAGTTCGAGGGTGGCGGGGATCAGCGAGACGGTGAACGAGTCGAGGGCGGCCTCGACGACGGTGAGGCTCACTCCGTCCACGGTGATCGACCCCTTCTCCACCAGGTAGCGCGCGATGGGCTGCGGCAGGGAGAAACGCAGCACCTCCCAGCGCGGATTCCCGTCCGCGTCGAGGTCGCCGGGGGCGCGGGAGAGCAGCGTGCCGGTGGCGTCGACGTGGCCCTGCACCAGGTGGCCGCCGAGCCGGGCGCCGAGCGCCATCGCCCGTTCCAGGTTGACCCGGGAGCCGGGGCGCAGCGCGCCGAGGCTGGAGCGCTGCAGCGTCTCGCGCATCACGTCGGCGCTGAACTCGCCGGGCTGCGCGGCGAGTTGGTCGTTCTTTTCGAGCACGGTCAGGCAGACGCCGTTGACCGCGATGGAGTCGCCGTGGTGGGCGTCGGCCGTGACGACCGGGCCGCGCAGGCGGATGCGCGAGGATTCGCCGATCTCCTCGATGGAGACGACCTCGCCGAGCTCTTCGATGATGCCGGTGAACACCCGGGTTCTCCTCGCGCTTGGGGCGCGGACTCCGGGGCGGCACGAGGGAGTTGACTGCGGAAGGGGTGGTCGTCCGACGACAGCGGGGCACACCCGCACGTCCGGGCTTCCTCGCCGGGACACGGGCCTGCTGCCGTACCGCCGCACCCCGGCCCCAGGGTGGGCCGCGGTGTGGAACACACCTTTTCCGCCGCGCACGCCTCCCATCCGGACTTTAACCGTCGGTCCAGGAATTTCACCTGGTCAACCGGCCGCTGGCTGCGGACGGGTCGCGGACTGTAACCGCCGGTTCGGATTTTCACCGACCCCGGAGTGCGCTGAACGTCACTGCTACTGCACCAGCATTGTTGCACGGGGGTGCGTGCCGCTGGCAAGGACGCGTCCTGTGGCCTGGTTCACGTCCCGGACGGAGGCTGGGAGGGAATGGTTCTCCGTACGAAGGACTTCCGGCCGAGGAGTTGAGCGACGATGGCGATGTTCATGGACGTCCACCACGGGATGGCGGGCATCACCGCCGAGCAGTTGAAGGCGGCGCACGAGGCGGACCTGGCGGTGCAGGGCGAGGAGGGCGTGGACTTCCAGCAGGCCTGGGCGGACCCGGAGTCGGGGACGGTGTACTGCCTGTCCTCGGCGCCGTCCCGGGAGGCGGTGCAGCGGGTGCACGAGCGCACCGGGCACCCGGCGGACGAGGTGCACGCGGTGCCGCTGCAGGTCTGAGATCCCCTGTGCAGGCCTGAGGCCCCCCTGGTGAAATCCCCTGGCCGCGGCCGGGCGGGCGGGTCTAGGGTCGGCACACGTGATCTTCGACGCCCTTGCCGCGGACGCGATCCGCGAACCCTCCCGCCTGCGGGAGCTCTACGAGCAGCCGAGCGAGCTGGTGCGGCGCAAGCAGGTCGACCACCTGCACGAGGCGGCGCGCCGGCTCGTCGGCTGCGCCTCGCTGGTGTTCGTCGCCACCGCCGACGCGGACGGCAACTGCGACGCCACGCCGCGCGGCGGCCCGCCCGGTTTCGTCTCGGTGCTGGACGACCGGACGCTGGCGATCCCCGACGCGACCGGCAACCGGCGCCTGGACAGCCTGCACAACATCGCCGCCACCGGGCGGGCCGGGCTGATCTTCGTGGTGCCGGGCCGGGCGGCGACCCTGCGGGTCAACGGGCGGGCCTGCGTGAGTGAGGACCCGCGGCTGCTGGAGCGGCTGACGGCGGTGGGCAAGCCGCCGCGGACGGCGATCGTGGTGGCGGCGGACGAGGTGTACCAGCACTGCCCGAAGGCGTTCCTGCGCTCCTCGGCGTGGCGTCCCGAGCAGTGGCTGCCGGCGGACGCGGCGCCGACCTCGGCCGAGATCACCCTCTCCCACCTGGGCGATCCGGCGCTGACCCTGGAGCGCATCCTGGCCGAGGAGGCGGACTCGCTGCGGCTGCGCTACGAGTGAGCCGGGCCGCGGCGGGTGCGGTCGGCGGGTGCGGTCGGCGGGTGCGGTCGGCGGGGCCCCGGGGCGGGAACGGGTGTGGGGTCGGGCATGCTGGAGGCACGGGGCGGCCGCATAGGCGGAACTTTGGGGGGCCATAGCTTCGGCTTATGACGCCATAAGCCGAAGCCCCGTACCGGGCGCGCCCGCCGGCCGGAAGGCTGGCGGTACGCGCCCCGAGCCGAACAGGAGTACCTGCCCATGCCCCGCCCCGTCCGGGTGGCCATCGTCGGTGCCGGCCCCGCCGGGATCTACGCCGCCGACGCGCTGCTGAAGTCCGAACTGGCCGTCGCCCCCGGCGTCTCCATCGACCTGATCGAGCGCCTGCCCGCCCCGTTCGGCCTGATCCGCTACGGCGTCGCCCCCGACCACCCCCGGATCAAGGGCATCGTCACCGCCCTGCACCAGGTCCTCGACAAGCCGCAGGTCCGCCTGCTCGGCAACGTCGACTACCCCGGCGACCTGTCGCTCGACGAGCTGCACCGCTTCTACGACGCCCTGGTCTTCGCCACCGGCGCCGAGGCCGACCGCGACCTGAACATCCCCGGCATCGAGCTGGACGGCTCCTACGGCGCGGCCGAGTTCGTCTCCTGGTTCGACGGGCACCCCGAGGTCCCGCGCGAGTGGCCGCTGGAGGCCGAGCAGGTCGCCGTGCTCGGCGTCGGCAACGTCGCGCTCGACGTGGCCCGGATCCTCGCCAAGACCGCCGACGAACTGCTGTCGACCGAGATCCCGCCGAACGTCCACGCGGGCCTGGCCGCGAACCGCGCCGTCGAGGTGCACGTGTTCGGGCGGCGCGGCCCCGCGCAGGCCAAGTTCTCGCCGATGGAGCTGCGCGAGCTCGACCACTCCCCCACCATCGAGGTCGTCGTCGACCCCGAGGACATCGACTACGACGAGGCGTCGATCGCCACCCGACGCGCCAACAAGCAGGCCGACATGGTCGCCTCGACGCTGGAGAACTGGGCGATCCGCGACATCGGCGACCGCCCGCACCGCATCCACCTGCACTTCTTCGAGAACCCGGTCGAGGTGCTGGGCGCGGATGGCAAGGTCGTCGCGCTGCGCACCGAGCGGACCGCACTCGACGGCACCGGCAACACGGTGGGCACCGGCACCTTCCGCGACTGGCCGGTGCAGGCCGTCTACCGCGCGGTCGGCTACCGCTCCGACGAGCTGGCCAAGCTGCCCTTCGACGCGCTGAGCGCGACCGTCCCGCACGAGACCGGCCGGGTCCGGGAGAACGGCGCCCACCTGCCCTCGGTGTACGTCACCGGCTGGATCAAGCGCGGCCCGATCGGTCTGATCGGCCACACCAAGGGCGACGCCAACGAGACGATCGCCTGCCTGGTCGAGGACCACGCCGCGGGCCGGCTGCGCAGCGCCGCCGAACCCGCCGAGGACGCGGTGCTGCACTTCCTGCGCTCGCGCGGCGTCGACTTCACCACCTGGGAGGGCTGGCACGCCCTGGACGCGCACGAGAAGGCCCTCGGCGCCGCCGAGGGCCGCGAGCGGGTCAAGGTCGTCGACCGGATCGCCATGCTGGACGCCTCCCGCAGCGACCGCTCGCACGAGCGCACCGCGCGGTAGGGCCGGCACCCCCGGGTTCGGGTCGTGGGGGGGGGGGGGGGGCCCCCGCCCCCCCCCCCCCCCCCCCCCGCCCGGCCGCGGGGGGGGGGGGGGGGGTGGCACCCCCCCCCCCGCGCGGGGGGGGTGGTGGGGTGGGCGCGC